>NZ_QRHS01000001.1:389717-580132 GCF_003470905.1 Roseburia sp. AM23-20 | reverse complement strand
GAGAATCAGGTTTTCCTGATTGAGGAACAGTAGTGTTAACGCTACTGTTCACAGGCAGGCATTTTCTGAACTGAAAATGCCGTATGATACAGTGGTGGCAGCAGATTTTGCCGATTTGGAATGCGAAGCATCGGCAAAATCCGTTGCTGGAACGAGGTACGAGTGAATAGTAACATGTTAACGCTTGACGCATAGGAAAAAAGTGCGTTATACTGAATAAGTTATAGAAGATAGAAAGGCAGGGGTATCTATGGCAGTATTTGGATGGTTTGTACATTATGTGTTAATAATGGTAATTCTTGCAGCTGTTGCAGTTGCTGGAGTATTTGCCGGCAGAAAGTGGGCAGAGAAAAGCAAAGCGAAAAAAGAAGCTGCAGCTTCCGGAAATGCCGGAAAAGAGTAATGCCGTCGTGACCTTGTAAAAACAGGGCATGAAATAATTTATACAACGTTGGAGGAACTTGTCGTGAAGAAGTTTTACGGAGAAAATGAATTGCGCAGAATGTATCTTGAGTTTTTTGAGAGCAAGGGACATCTTGCAATGAAGAGTTTTTCATTGGTACCACACAATGATAACAGCTTACTTTTGATCAATGCGGGTATGGCACCGCTTAAGCCATATTTTACAGGTCAGGAGATACCGCCGAGGAGAAGAGTGACCACTTGTCAGAAGTGTATCCGTACCGGCGATATTGAGAATGTCGGTAAGACAGCACGTCACCTGACATTTTTTGAGATGCTTGGTAATTTCTCGTTTGGTGATTACTTTAAACATGATGCGATACACTGGTCATGGGAGTTTTTAACCCAGGTTCTTGGACTTGAGGAGGACAGACTTTATCCGTCTATTTACGGGGAAGATGATGAGGCATTCGAAATCTGGAACAAAGAAGTGGGTGTTCCGGCAGAGAAGATCACCAGATTTTACCGTGATCCGGAGACCGGAGAATGTGATAACTTCTGGGAGCATGGTGCCGGTCCTTGCGGTCCTTGTTCTGAGATTTATTATGACCGTGGAGAAAAATATGGCTGTGGCAAACCGGACTGTAAGGTAGGATGTGACTGCGACCGTTTCATGGAAGTATGGAATAATGTATTTACCCAGTTTGAGGGTGACGGTAAGGGCGGTTATACTGAACTTGCACAGAAAAACATTGATACAGGTATGGGATTAGAGCGTTTAGCTGTTGTTATGCAGGATGTAGATTCTGTATTCGATATTGATACCATGAAAGCAATCCGTGACAAGGTATGTGAGCTGTCCGGTAAAAAATATCAGGTGGATGCGTTGGATGATGTATCTATCCGACTGATCACTGACCATATCCGTTCTGCAACATTTATGATCTCTGACGGTATTATGCCATCAAATGAGGGACGTGGATATGTACTGCGCCGTATCATCCGCCGTGCAGCAAGACACGGAAGAATGCTTGGTATAGATGGCATCTTTATGGCAAAACTGGCTGCTACCGTAATCAATGAGAGTAAGGATGGTTATCCGGAACTTGAAGAGAAAAAAGATTTTATCTTTAAAGTATTATCCCAGGAAGAAGAAAAATTTGGAAAAACAATCGATCAGGGACTTTCCATCCTTTCTGATATGGAAAAACAGATGGAAGCAGACGGCGTAAAGGTTCTTTCCGGTGAGAATGCATTTAAACTTTATGACACTTATGGATTCCCGATGGATCTGACACAGGAGATCCTCGAAGAAAAAGGATTTTCTGTCGATGAAGAGGGATTCAAAAAGGCGATGGAAGTACAGCGTACCACAGCGAGAAAAGCCCGCAAAGTGACAAACTACATGGGCGCTGATGAGACAGTATATGAGTCTGTCGATCCTTCTGTTACCACAGAGTTTGTAGGCTATGATTCCTTAAACTGCAAGTCAAAAATTACCGTACTTACCACAGAGACGGAGATCGTTGAGGCATTATCTGATGGAGAAGTTGGAACCGTGATCGTAGAACAGACTCCATTCTATGCTACCATGGGTGGACAGCAGGGAGATAAGGGTATCATCCGCACTGCAACCGGAGAATTCCAGGTAGAGGATACGATCAAATTACTTGGCGGAAAAGTAGGACATGTCGGAAAGATGATCTCCGGTATGATGAAAACAGGAGATGAGGCAGATCTTTCGGTAGATGCAGCACTCCGTGCAAAGATCTGTAAGAACCATTCCGCAACACATTTACTGCAGAAAGCATTGCGTGAAGTATTAGGAACCCACGTAGAGCAGGCAGGTTCCTATCAGGATGGCGAGCGTACCCGTTTCGATTTCAGTCATTTTGCAGCCATGACACCGGAGGAACTTGAAAAAGTAGAAAAGATCGTCAATGATAAGATCGCAGAGGCAATTCCGGTACGCACAGATGTGATGACTGTAGATGAGGCGAAAAAGACAGGAGCCATGGCGTTATTTGGCGAAAAATACGGTGAGACTGTCCGTGTGGTATCCATGGGAGATTTTTCCAAAGAATTCTGTGGTGGTACTCATGTAAAGAATACATCCGAAATAGCAGCATTCAAGATCATCTCTGAAAATGGTGTTGCAGCAGGCGTCCGCAGAATCGAGGCACTGACCGGAGACAACGTATTTGCTTACTATCGCAATTTAGAGAAAGAACTTTTAGAGGCAGCGAAAGCGGCAAAGGCAACACCGGCGACATTAACAGAGAAAATCGAGCATATGCAGGCAGAGATCAAAGCACTGACCAGCGAAAACGAGTCCTTAAAGAGCAAAGCAGCAAAAGAGGCGCTTGGAGATGTCATGGATCAGATTGTGGAAGTAAAAGGTGTGAAATTACTTGCTTCTGCCGTAGACGGTGTAGATATGAACGGTCTGCGTGATCTTGGAGACCAGTTAAAAGAACAGCTTGGTGAAGGTGTGATCGTACTTGCTTCTTCCTGTGAAGGAAAAGTAAATCTGATCGTTATGGCAACTGATGCAGCAATGAAACAGGGAGCGCATGCAGGAAATCTGATCAAGAGCATTGCCGGCAAAGTCGGCGGTGGCGGCGGCGGACGTCCAAATATGGCACAGGCGGGAGGCAAAAATCCGGCTGGTATTTTGGAGGCGATCGCAGAGGCAAAAACAGCACTTGAGGCACAGCTTTCCTAAAAGCTGTTTAGCATGATTGTCCCGCAACTGAAGAATCACGGAAGATGACAGCTTTTTAGCTATGGAGGCAAAAGATGGATAAAGAAATGGAATTTAAAAATAAGAGTATTAAAGAAAAGGTAAACGGAAGCTTTAAAATGATCATAGTTTTATATGTGGTCAGCGTGGCGCTTGCAGTATTTTTAATGTTTGCAGTAAAAATTGTTCCGTCTGTAGCAGAGCATTTTGTGCTTGCCGGAGGTATTGTTGTGCTTGCGATTATAACGGTCTGCAGTATTCTGGCAACATTGAAACGGGCTAAGATGCTGATACACTATATTGTAGAACCGGTCAGGGAACTAAGCAGTGTGGCAGAAAAAATCTCTGGTGGAGAACTTGATATTGAAATTGCTTATCAGTCGGAGGATGAGATCGGAGAACTTGCAGAAGATTTTCGCAAAACAGCAACTACGCTGCAACGGATTATAGGAGATCTTAATCATATTCTGGATGCATTTGCAAAAGGTGATTATACGGTAAAATCCGGATGCAGGGATGCTTATGTGGGAGAATTTGATACGGTGCATGCAAAACTGATTGCAACAACAGAACATGTTAGTGACGCTTTAAAATCAATCCGTGAATCTTCGAATCAGGTGGCACAGGGATCCGACCAGCTTGCAGTCAGCGCACAGGATCTTGCCAAAAATGCAACGGATCAGGCAGTGGCCGTTGATTCTTTAGCACAGAGCGTTTCAGAAATCACAGAACAGATTCTTGGAACAAGTAAGTCGATTGATATTGTACATGATAAAGCGAAAGACGTTGGAACAACAGCAGCGGTAAGCCAGCAGAAGATGACAGAACTGACAGAGGCAATGGAGCGTATTTCCGTGACATCCAAGGAAATCGGACAGGTTATCGAAGAAATTGAGAGTATTGCATCACAGACAAATCTGTTGTCCTTAAATGCATCTATTGAGGCAGCAAGAGCCGGTGAGGCAGGAAAAGGATTTGCAGTTGTTGCAGAGCAGATCCGTATGCTTGCTGAGAGCAGTGCAAATTCTGCAGATACGTCAAAACAGCTTTTGACAGAGAACCAGAATGAAGTAGAACACGGTAATCAGGTGACACAGCAGACGGCAGAATCTCTGACGGATGTTCTGAACGAACTGGATGCTATTGTGGGTGAGGTAGCAACGATCCGTACGGCATCTGATCGTGAGGCAGCCTTTGTAAAAGAGATCGAAGACAGCACGAAACAGATCAGCGACGCAATCCAGAGCAACTCTGCAGCATCGGAAGAAACATCTGCTACCAGTGAAGAACTTTCTGCAGAAGCAGATTCCTTAGAGGGCCTTGTAGAGCGTTTTAAACTGCGTTAAATGTTTGTTTAATACAGAGGAGAGAAAATGCAGATGAAAATAAAGGAAAAGATGATTGCTGTGGTTATGGCATTTGCAATGATGTTTACGTTTATTTTTGCAGGTGAAAGCAGTGAAGTAATCGCTGCTGCGAAAACAAAAGCATTAGAGATAAATGTTGATTTTGCCAGGAATGCAGCAAGTGGAGATGACAGCGGGATATATGTAAAGAGCCTGATTTCCAATAAAAAAATTACTTTTGGAAAGACTTATGTATTTCAGACAAAAATTTATGTGCCAGCCGTTTATATGAAAACTGGAAGAATATGGGTAAAACCTGCAGTTAATTTTTTTACAGGCAAAAATGGCGATACATATGCCGGAATGGCACAGTCTTCGAAAGAAGGATATTCTTATGATAAGAATTCGAAAGAAGTAAAAAAATATGGTGATTTTTATGTTGTCAATGTGAAAATACCATTGGATAACTGTGACAGGATTTCTGCATCAAAAGGAAGTGTGTATGGACATCTGTTCATCTCTGGTTTTAATAAGGCATATAAAGGAAGTATTTATGTTGATGATGTGACACTTACTGTAGATAAGAAATCAGTTGTAAAGCAAAATTATGAGAATGAAAAAAACGGTGGATGCTGGTATTATCTTAACAGGTCAGAAAAGGAATATACACCTGCTGTTGTTTCATTTTCTGGAAAGACATTGGATGTGACTAAGACATCGCTTACTATAAAAAAGGGTAAAAGAGCGACGATCAAAGCCACTGCAATGCCAAAAACAAAAATAACATATCAGTCTAAGAACAAGAAAGTCGCTACAGTAAACAGTAAAGGTGTTGTCCGGGGCATTCGGAAAGGAAAGACAACCATTCTTGTCACAGCGAATGGGAAAACTGTTAAAGTTCAGATTACCGTAAAATAATTTCAAATAAAAATCTGAAATTATTTCAAAAATAGGTTGACGAACCGGGAAAATATGTTATAATGCTATATAGTGCAATAAATATTACCCAAACAGTTGAATATGCACAATACGCAACTGGAGGGAGGTTAGGTGTGAGATAATGTCTAGTGTAATTGTAAAAGAAAACGAGACTTTAGATAGCGCTTTACGTCGTTTCAAGAGAAACTGCGCAAAAGCAGGTATCCAGCAGGAGATTCGTAAAAGAGAACACTACGAGAAACCAAGCGTAAAACGTAAGAAAAAATCTGAAGCAGCTAGAAAAAGAAAATACAACTAATAATTAGTTGTAGTGCAAAAAGACTACCGCATGTGTGGTAGTCTTTTTTTTCTCTGAGTGAGGTTATTTACCAGATATATTTTATTGCGATAATAAGTCTATTCGTAAGGTGGATAATCTTTAGAAATATCGTGGAGCAAAGGGCATGGTATTGCAGAAATGCATAAATATGTTTATAATATAAGAAAAGATGCATGAAATACGAATTTAAGATAGAGACAGAATATACGAAATGAGTAGAATGGAGATGATATTTTATGATTAATTTAAAAAACTGCCGGGTAATTATCCGTGAACAGAAAAAAAACAGTGTACTTGCAGACACGGTAATTCTTGGTCATAATCTGCTGACAAATATCATCAAAGTGCGGGCGAGTGCGATGGCATATCGCCCGAAAGAACCAGTGGGACTGCTTGTTTTTCTGGAGAACAAAATATATTCTTATTTAGGTACCGTACAGGGGGCGGTGATCGCAAACGAAATGTCGATTGCGCTATACGATGAAGAACAGAAAAAAGGCAGAAAATTTGAGCGTTATGAGATTGAAGCATCTGGCAAGATCGAAGGTGTCAGGATAAAAAATAACATGATAACGCTCCATAAGCCGATACCGGTTACCATCAAAAATATGAGCGCAAATGGTGTACTGTTTAAAGGAATTTCCGGCTGTCTGGACGTTGGAATGCAGCTACAGCTTTATATGGATGTAACTGATTCAGGAATGCGTTATGAGTATAAAGTGGTTCGTAAGCAGAACAGCAATCCGGAGACCGAAGAGTATGGTTGTAAAATGGTTGCAAAAAAGAAATAGCAGCCATGGGAAATTATTTTGAAAAGATACGAAAAAAGGAACCGTAAAATATGAAAAACAGTTAACAAACTGAAAAATTCATATTTTCACGGTTCTTTTTTAATTAATAACCGAAAGATTCTCCAATCAAAAGTACTTTGATACGTCCTTTGATTCCACTTCTTCTGGTGATGACAACCTGATTACAGATACAGTCCGGAGAAAGACAGTCTGCGCAGGCACCGGTTATGGCACAAGGTGTTTTTTTGTCAAGACGGATACAGTTTTGTGCTGTGGCAACATTATGTACACGGCTCAGGGCCTCGTCTACATTTGCGGCAATTTTATTCATTCCAGCTAAAATAACAACAGTTTCCGGACCATAGATCAGTGCGGCAACACGGTTTCCGGTTCCATCGATGTTGACAAGCTCGCCACCGGTTGTGATTGCATTGGTACTCATAAAATATACGTCGCTGGAAAGAGCGTCGTGATACATTTTTTTTGTTTCATCTGGTGTTTTTGCGGTTGAGCGGTCGATCAGATGGATGGAAGGATCATGGCGGAGCGCTGTCAGCATGCCGGTCTCCTCTAAGGTCATGGAGCCGCCGAAAGATACGGTCTGCCCATCTTTTAAGAATGAAAATGCAAGTTTTTCTGCGTCTTCTACGGTCGGGCAGTAGTAGCCTTCCATCTGGCGTTTTTCAAGGTTTTTGATCACTGTTGCAGCAAGTGTTTCATGGTATTTGCTTTTGATTGTATCCATACATGTACTCCTTTTTATCGTATTTGACATTGGATCGCACTTTGGCAGTCTCAATGTCACTGTGTGCTTCTTTTAGTATAGCACATATTCTTGACTTTTGGGACAGGATAGATAAAATAAAAGAGTTGGAAATGGAGGAATACTATGAGTAAAAACCTGAAAAAGATGATTTCATATTATAAGCCGTATCTGGGAGTGTTCTGGGCAGATATGTTTTTTGCAACGGTATCTGCGGCGGTCGCGCTTGTGATCCCGCTTGTGATCCGTTATGTGACATCTACATTAATCTATATGGAACCGCAGGCGATTTTAGGACAGATCCGTTGGATTGCGCTTATGTTATTCGCACTGGTGGCGGTAGACTGTTACAGCCGTTTTTTTATTGCAAATCAGGGGCATGTGATGGGCGCTAAAATCGAGTATGACATGCGTGCGGAGATTTTTGCACATTTTCAGAAGCTGTCATTTTCCTTTTATGATGATCAGAAGGTTGGGCAGCTGATGTCCCGTATTACGACGGATTTATTTGATATCACAGAACTGATGCACCATGGACCGGAAAACATTATCCTTTCCCTGATCAAAATTATTGGTGCGTTCGTGATCTTAATGAGTATTAAACCGGCACTTGCACTTGCCGCATTTGCAGTGCTGCCGTTCATGTTTCTGTTTGCCTATTACATGAACGGAAAAATGCGACGTGCGTTTCGCAGCAACCGCGAGCGGATCGCCGATATCAATGCACAGATCGAGGATAATTTGTCCGGGATCCGTGTGGTAAAGTCATTTGCGAATGAGGATATCGAAAAAGAAAAATTCCGTCAGGGAAACGAAGGCTTTCTGCGCGCAAAAAAGAACAGTTATTATTATATGGGAAGTTTCTCGGCAGGACTTGGTACTTTTACGACCCTGATCCAGGTAAATGTCATACTTGCGGGTGTCATTCTGATCGCAAAGGGAAGTGTGGATATCAGTGATCTGGTCACATTTTTGCTTTATATCAGCGTGTTTACAGAGCCGGTGCGGACACTAATTGATTTTACGGAACAGTTTCAGAACGGATATACCGGGTTTGAACGTTTTCAGGAGATCATGGCGATCGAACCGGATATTGCAGATAAAGAGGATGCAAAAGAGCTGGTCAATGTCAAAGGCGATATCAGCTTTGAGGATGTATCTTTCCAGTATGAGGAAAATACGGAATGTGTGTTAAATCATATTAATCTGAACGTTCCGGCGGGGGCTTATATGGCACTTGTGGGGTCGTCAGGAGCCGGAAAGAGTACACTGTGTTCACTGATTCCGAGGTTTTATGATGTGACGGCAGGAGCAGTTAAGATTGATGGCTGCGATGTCCGGGATATCAGGTTAAAGAGCCTGCGCGACCATATCGGTATCGTACAGCAGGATGTGTATCTGTTTGTCGGAACCGTTTTTGATAATATCCGTTATGGAAAACCGGATGCAACACGTGAGGAAGTGATTGAAGCGGCGAAAAATGCCAATGCACACGATTTTATCATGTCGCTGCCAAATGGGTATGAAACAGATATCGGACAGCGGGGAATCAAGCTTTCCGGCGGGCAGAAACAGCGTTTGTCCATTGCAAGGGTATTTTTAAAGAATCCACCGATCCTGATCTTTGATGAGGCGACGAGTGCACTTGACAATGAAAGTGAGAAAGTCGTGCAGGATTCTCTGGAAAAACTGGCAAAGAATCGTACAACATTTGTGATCGCACACCGGCTTTCCACAATCAAAAATGCACAGCGAATCCTGGTTTTGACGGAGGAGGGCATTGCGGAGGAAGGAACGCATGAGGAACTGTTAGAAAAAGGCGGTGTGTATGAAAAACTGTATCAGATGCAGTTTCATAAATAAGAGTGCTGTGTAGAAGAGAAGTGTATAGCGTAAAATATAAAAGTTTCATGAAATCCATGCAAAAATTTGCAAAAGAGGAAAAACTAGAGTAAAATAGTAGTGTTTGTGAAGGGAGAGATAAGACAATGACAAAAATTGATATTATATCTGGTTTCCTTGGAGCCGGAAAAACAACATTTATTAAAAAAATGATCGAGGAAGTTTTTAAGGGCGAGAAGATCGTTCTGATTGAGAACGAATTTGGTGAAGTCGGCATTGACGGAGGATTTTTAAAGGATGCAGGAATTGAGATCACAGAGATGAATTCCGGATGCATCTGCTGTTCCTTAGTAGGCGATTTTGGTAAAAACTTACATGAAGTCATCGAGAAGTTCCATCCGGACCGTATTTTGATCGAGCCGTCCGGTGTTGGTAAATTATCCGATGTTATGAAATCTGTCATCGACGTGGAAAAAGACGAGGATGTCAAATTAAACGGACTGATCACGGTTGTAAATGCATTAAAGGCAAGCAAACAGATGAAAGCATTTGGTGAATTTTTCAACAACCAGATCGAATATGCGACAACGGTTGTCTTAAGCAGAAGCCAGAAGGCAACACCGGAGCAGTTAGAGCTGTGTGTAAAACAGATCCAGGCATTAAATCCGAAAGCTGCTGTTATCACAACTCCATGGGATGAGATCAAAGGCGAGCAGATCTTAAAAGTAGTGGAGGGACAGGACTCTCTGGAAGTAAAACTTCTCGCAGAGCAGCATGCAAAAGAGGAAGCTTTAGAACATGAGCATGAGCATCATCATGACCACGACCACGAGGAGCATGACGAGAACTGCACCTGTGGCTGCCATGATCATGACCATGATCACGAAGAACATGAACATCACCATGACCATGATCACGAAGAACATGAACATCACCATGACCATGATCACGACCACGATCATGAGGAGCATGACGAGAACTGCACCTGCGGCTGCCATGATCATCATCACCATCATCATGCAGATGAGGTATTTACAAGCTGGGGCAAGGAGACTCCTCATAAGTTTACAAAAGAGCAGATTGAGGAAGTGTTAAAGACACTCTGCGAGACAGACGACTACGGCGAGATCCTTCGTGCAAAAGGTATGGTAGCCGATGTGAATGGTTCCTGGATCTACTTTGACATGGTTCCGGGTGAGTACGAGATCCGTGAGGGAGAGCCAGATTATACCGGAAGACTCTGTGTGATTGGTACACATATTGACGAACACAGATTAGAGGAACTGTTTGGAATCGCGTAAAAGCGGGAAAAAGTTACTCAGGAATGGAGATTAGTGTGAAAAATAAGATTTTTCACACGCAAGAATGGAGATTTATATGAACGAAATACCAGTATATTTATTTACCGGTTTTATGGACAGTGGAAAGACGACTCTTGTAAAAGAGACGCTGTTTGATGATGGTTTCACTGAGGGTGGAAGAAGTGTTGTGATCTGCTGTGAGGACGGAGATGTCGAATATGACGAGGAGGAGTTAAAAAAAATCAACGCCAGACTTGTCATGGTAGAAAATGAAGAGGATTTTACCGAAGAGTTTTTAAACAAAGTGCAGGCGGAATATCTGCCGGAGCAGGTGTTTATCGAATACAATGGTACCTGGGGAATGGGAACACTGATGGATATGGAACTCCCGAAACACTGGGTGATCGTACAGCAGTTAGCGACTGTGGATGCGACAACGTTTGACATGTATCTTGCAAATATGCGTACCATGGTAATGGAACAGTTATTCCAGGCAGATGTCGTGATCTTTAACCGCTGTGATGACAGCACGGACAAAGGCAAATGCCGCCGTAATGTCAAGGCACAGAACCGCAAGGCACAGCTCGTCTTCGAGCGTGAGGACGGCAGCTTGGATGAACGTCCGGAGGAACTTCCGTTTGATCTTTCTGCGGATGTGATCGAGATCACCGATGCAGACTATGCAATCTGGTACATGGACTGTATGGATAATCCGAAAAAATATGAGGGCAAAAAAGTATCTTTCCTGGCATTGGTATACAATCCGGAAAAACTTAAAAAAGGAGTGTTTGTGCCGGGACGTTTTGCGATGACATGCTGCATCGAGGATGTGACATTTATCGGATTTAAGTGTAAATATGCGGATGAGGACAAGATCCCGCACAAATCCTGGATCAATATCACTGCGGAAGTGCATGTGGAATTTGCGAGAGAGTATAAGGGAAAAGGACCGGTACTTTATCCGGTATCCATCGAACCGGCAGAAAAACCGGAAGATGAGCTGGTATATTTCTCGTAAACCGGATATGTTCTGCATGTGTAAGCTGGGAAGAATAATCGCTGCTGGTCACACTTGGAGATGTGAACAGCAACAAATAGATGCATAGGAAAAGGACAGAAGTTGGAAATCCGAAGATTCCAGTTTCTGTCCTTTTAAAATTTTTAGTAATCAGATATTATTTTTTGTGTTCTTGTTTTTCTTTGAGCCTATTCTTCCTTGATTCCATGTTCACGCATATACTCACCAATCTTTTTATCGGAACCTAAGATATGATTGATCAGCCAGCCGGACAAAAAATTGATCAGGTCAATCAGATATTCCTGCTGATTGTCATCCATTTCGTCCAAATCTGTTAAATCAACCTCAACAAGACGTTCCACGAAGGCAGTATGTGCACGTTTCTGAGCACTGATTTCCGGATAATGGATGCGTTCCATGAGATTTTCTTCATCACGGAAATGAAATTCTGTATAGTCTTTTAATTCTACAAGCAGCTGCATGATCTCATCATATTTGTCATGCAGAAGTTCTGCGTGAATCAGATCGTTGGTATCGTGAATGATCTCAAACAGCCGTCGGTGCTCAGTATCAATTAACTCAACGCCGGTTTTGTATTTTTCGCAAAATGCAAATGGATCTTCTTCATCAGCAGAAATAGAAGACATTTTTCCGATCATCGTATCACTGCTTAAGATATGCCGGTATAACCAGCGAGCCAGATAAGCCAGCAGGTCGTTTAGGGATTGCCTTGCTGCTTCCGGGGAAGAAGTATCCAGAGCAAAAGTGTTGATTTTTTTTGTAAATGCTTCATGTTCTTTTTTTTGGATCGGAAGCTCAGGATCATGAATATGCTCCATGTAAGCTTCCTCATGGGCGAAATGTGTTGCAGCGTAATTTTTCAATCCGGAAACCAGATTCTTGGAGATAACAGAGGTATCTGAACTTTCTTTTGAAAGGTCAATCGCTTCATTTATCATCTGAAATAACCGACGATGCTCATTATCAATCTCGTCAATTCCAATTAAATAGTCGTCTGTAAATTTATACATTATAAAATCCTCCCTTCCGTGGTAAATACCACTTTTCTTTTGAATAAAAATATGGATTTCCCAGCCCATAATTATATTTATGGAGTTATATGGGATAATACATCAACATTATAACATGAATCCGTGTGAGAAAAAAGTAAATAAAAAAGAAAATAAAAAATGTGTTGACAAAATCACTTTAATATATTAAAGTATATCCATAAAGAAAAACCGTTGAGAAAGAATAGTAAGCATTTTTTGATATTACAGAGAGCTGCAGGTGGTGGGATTGCAGTATGGATGGATTTGCTGAATGGACTTTTGAGGGCGGCCTGAACAGATACAGTAGGCGTCGCCGGGAACCGGACCCGTTACCCATCCGGCATGTATGGTTGTACATGAAGCGAGTGGACTTTTCAGTCAATATGAGTGGTACCGCGATAATAGATACTATTACCGTCTCAGGCAAGAACCTGAGGCGGTTTTTTGTGTAATAAAAAAGTATTTTTTGTTACGCTGCATGACGAATTCCACCTCTCAAAACGGATTTTCCAAATTTAAAATCTGGAGGAAAAAATAATGAAGAGAAAAATGATGGCAGTAGTATTAATGATGGCAATGACAGCAGGTGTGCTTGGTGGATGCGGAAATAACGCAGGAAGTAATGCAAATGCAGATGAAAATGCACAGAATAATGCAGATACTGCAGAGATAAAAGAGGATGCGGACGGAAATGTGACAGAAGCTGCAAATGCAGATGGAACAGTTTATAAAGTAGGTATCGTCCAGTATGTAGATGATGCATCTTTAAATCAGATTGAGAAAGCAATTGAGGCAGAGCTTGATGCAAAAGGTGCAGAACTTGGTGTGACATTCGATTATGCAGATTATACCTATAACGGTCAGGCAGATTCTTCCACATTAAATCAGATCGCAACAGATCTTGTGGCAGAGAAAGTGGATGTGATCATTCCGATTGCAACTCCGGCAGCCATGATCATGCAGAACGCAACAGAGGATAACCAGATCCCGGTTGTATTTTCCGCAGTATCAGATCCGGTCAGTGCAGGGCTTGTTGCAGACTTAGAGGCACCGGGAGCAAATATCACAGGTACATCCGATGCACTTGACACCACGGCAGTCATGAAGCTGATCATGGCAGCCAACCCGGATGTTAAAAAGATCGGACTGTTATATGATAAGAGCCAGGATTCTTCTAAGGTACCGGTTGCAGATGCGATTTCTTTCTGTGAGGAAAATGGTATTGAGTACATTGAAAAGACAGGAACCACCAATGCAGAAGTATCCGCAGCGGCAGATGCACTTGTGGCAGAAGGAGTGGATGCAGTATTTACTCCAACCGATAATACGATCATGACAGCAGAACTTGCGATTTTTGAAAAATTTGCAGATGCAAAGATTCCTCATTATACAGGAGCAGATTCTTTTGCATTAAACGGTGCATTCCTAGGCTATGGAGTTAATTACACAGAACTTGGAACTGCAACAGCAGATATGGCAGCAGATGTTCTTGTAAATGGTGCGGATCCTGCAACAACAGCAGTCCGTACCTTAGACAGCGGTATTGTGACTGTCAATACAGAGACAGCGGCAGCCGTTGGTATTGATGATGGCGTGTTCAAAGATATGTGTGAGGAATTAAAAGAAGTTACGACTGCAGAAGAATTTGAATAAAAGCGGAATATAAGAAAAAATGAGCCGGAGGGGATTATGGGTTCAATCATTACACTTTCCATTGTACAGAGTGCGTTGGAACTTGGTTTTATCTATGCACTTGTTGCATTGGCATTATTTGTATCATTTTCCATATTGGATATTGCGGATCTGTCAACAGACGGCTGTTTCACGTTGGGCTGTGCGGTCTGTGCGACAGTGACGCTTGCCGGACATCCGGTGTTAGGATTGTTTGCGGCAGCCGCAGCAGGTGTGCTGTCTGGATTTGTTACCGCATTTTTACAGACCAGAATGGGCATTCAGTCAATCTTAGCCGGAATTATTGTAAATACCGGACTGTATACGATCAATATTGCAGTCATGGGGTTTGCATCCAATCTCAATCTTTTTTCCTGCGATACGGTATTTTCATGGGCGAAAGACCACATCGGAGGAACCTGGTATAAACTCATTGTCGCAGCAGTATTTGTTATGATTGTAGGCGTGATACTGGCATGGTTTTTAAATACGAGACTGGGACTTTCCATCCGTGCGACCGGTGATAACCCGGATATGGTAAGGGCATCAAGTATCAATACCGGACTTATGATCACGATCGGTCTTTGTGTGGCAAATGCCATGACAGGACTCTCCGGCGGACTGCTTGCACAGTATCAGAAATCCTGCGATATCAATCTTGGAACAGGAATGGTGACGATCGCTCTTGCGAGCCTGATCATCGGAGAATCGATCATTGGAAAAGGCGGAGTGTTAAAGCGTGTGGTCGGTGTAGTGCTAGGAAGCTGTCTGTATCGTTTTATCGTAGCGATCGCGTTAAGATTAAATGTTCCGGCAGAATGTTTAAAACTGGTATCATCACTCATCGTTGCGTTTGCGATCGCATTGCCTTATCTTAAGAAGCAGGCTGCGTTTGTGAAACAACGCCGCCAGGCAAAGGCTGAAAACCAGTTATATATGCAGCAGATCCAGAAACAGAACCAGAAGAAGGAGGAACCGTGATGTTAATTATGAAAAATGTCAGCAAGACCTTCAATCCGGGAACTGTCAATGAAAAATGCGCATTAAAAAATCTGAATCTGGAATTGAAGGATGGCGACTTTGCAACAATTATCGGAAGCAATGGAGCAGGTAAATCTACATTATTTAATGCGATCACCGGAGCATTTTTTATCGACCGGGGACTGATTGTGTTAGATGGGGAGGATATTACTTACCAGAAAGAACATGTGCGGAGCAAGGTGATTGGTCATCTGTTCCAGGATCCTTTAAAAGGAACTGCACCGCACATGACAATCGAAGAAAATATGGCACTTGCGTATCTGCGTGCAAAAACTTCAAAAAATGCCTACTTCAGCCGTATCAATGCGGCGGATAAAGCAAAATTCAGGGAGCACCTTGCACTGCTTGATATGGGGTTAGAGGATCGCATGAAGCAGCCGGTAGGACTTCTTTCCGGAGGACAGCGCCAGGCACTGACGCTTCTTATGGCGACGATGGTCACACCAAAGATCCTGCTGTTAGATGAGCATACGGCGGCATTGGATCCGGCAACCGCAAAAAAAGTGCTCGACCTGACCAGACAGATCGTTGCAGAGAGAAAGATCACCTGCCTTATGGTAACCCACAATATGCACCAGGCATTAGAACTTGGAAACCGCACGCTTATGATGGATTCCGGAAATATTATTCTGGATGTGAGCGGGGAAAAACGGGCAGGCATGACTGTGGAGGATCTGTTAGAACAGTTTGCGGTCTGTGCCGGAAAGCGTTTAGATAACGACCGTATCCTGTTTTCACAGGCGCAATAGTGTTTAAAATAAAGAAAATGGAATTTTTTGCAGGATCTGGCAGTAATAATTTAAGAAAAAACAGAAGTAATTGAGAAAAATGGAGGAAAGCCGTTGAAATTTAGCGTGTTTTCCTTTATTATGTTAAAGTATGAAAATAAATACTTTGACGGGCATGTTGATGTATATAAAAATGTTAGGAGGAGAATATGTATCCAATCGTAAGAAGAGAAAAACTGGCAGATAAGATTTATCTTATGGATGTCAAAGCACCTCGTGTGGCACAGTACTGTGAGCCGGGGCAGTTTGTAATTGTAAAGATTGATGAGGAGGGCGAGCGTATTCCGCTTACCATTTGTGATTATGACAGAGAGGCAGGTACGATCACAATCGTATTCCAGACTGTCGGAGCATCTACAGAGCGTATGGCATATTTACAGGAAGGAGACGCATTCCAGGATTTTGTAGGTCCGCTTGGATGTGCGTCTGACCTGATTGACGAAGATATTGAAGAATTAAAGAAAAAGAAGATCCTTTTCGTTGCCGGAGGTGTTGGTACAGCACCGGTATATCCGCAGGTAAAATGGCTGCATGAGCACGGTGTGGACTGTGATGTTATCATGGGATCTAAGACAAAAGATCTGTTAATCTTAGTAGATCAGATGAAGGAAGTTGCGACAAATCTCTATGTGACGACCGATGATGGTTCTTATGGATTCCACGGTATGGGAACTAATCAGTTACAGGAACTCTGGGATGCAGGAAAACGCTATGATCACTGTGTAGCGATCGGACCGATGATCATGATGAAATTCGTATGTAAGCTGACAAAAGAGCTTGGAATCCCGACCGTTGTTTCCATGAACCCGATCATGGTAGACGGAACCGGAATGTGCGGTGCATGTCGTCTGATAGTAGGCGGGGAAGTAAAATTTGCCTGCGTGGACGGACCGGAGTTTGACGGGCATCAGGTTGATTTTGACCAAGCGATGAAACGTCAGGCACAGTACAAGACAGAAGAGGGAAGAGCGATGTTAAAGCTGCAGGAAGGTGATACACATCACGGCGGCTGTGGCAACTGTCAGTAGGATTGAGCGTTTGAAAAGGAGATAGAGAGAATGGACGTATTAAATAGAGTACCGGTTCGCGAGCAGGAACCACAGGTTCGTGCGGCTAACTTTGAAGAGGTATGTTTAGGATATAACGAGGAAGAGGCAAAGGCTGAGGCAGCGCGCTGCTTAAATTGTAAAAATGCACAGTGTATGAAAGGCTGTCCGGTTTCCATCAATATCCCTGCATTTATCGCACAGGTTAAAGAGGGGAATTTTGAGGAGGCATACCATATCATCAGCCAGTCATCTGCACTTCCTGCAGTCTGTGGACGTGTCTGTCCGCAGGAGAGCCAGTGTGAGGGAAAATGTATCCGTGGAATCAAAGGCGAAGCTGTTGCAATTGGTAAATTGGAACGTTTTGTTGCTGACTGGGCAAGAGAACACGGCATTAAACCGAAAAAAGCAGAGAAGTTAAACGGACATAAAGTTGCAGTCATTGGTTCCGGTCCTGCAGGTTTAACCTGTGCCGGTGATCTGGCAAAACTTGGTTACGATGTAACGATCTTTGAAGCACTTCATGAGGCAGGCGGTGTATTGATCTATGGTATTCCGGAATTCCGTCTTCCGAAACAGAAGGTTGTTGCAGCAGAGGTTGAAAATGTAAAAGCACTCGGTGTTAAGATCGAGACAAACGTTGTCATCGGTAAATCTGTTACGATCGATGAACTGATGGAAAATGAAGGGTTTGAGGCTGTATTTATCGGTTCCGGTGCCGGACTTCCAAGATTTATGGGTATTCCTGGAGAACAGGCAATGGGTGTATTTTCTGCAAATGAGTTTCTGACCAGAAATAACCTGATGAAAGCATTTAAGGATGAGTATGATACACCGATCAAAGCCGGCAAGAAAGTCATTGTTGTCGGTGGTGGTAACGTTGCTATGGATGCTGCAAGAACGGCAAAGAGACTTGGGGCAGAGGTACACATTGTATACCGTCGTGGTGAGGAAGAACTTCCGGCGCGTGTTGAGGAAGTACATCATGCAAAAGAAGAGGGAGTGATCTTTGATCTGCTCCAGAACCCGACAGAGATCCTTGTAGATGAGAATGGCTGGGTTAAAGGTGCGAAGGTCATTAAGATGGAACTCGGTGAGCCGGATGCATCCGGAAGAAGAAGTCCGGTAGAGATTCCTGGATCTGAATATGAGATCGAGGCAGATACCGTGATCATGTCACTTGGAACTTCCCCGAACCCGCTTATTTCTTCTACTACAAAAGGTCTTGAAATCAACCGCAGAAAATGTATCATCGCAGAAGAAGAAAATGGTGCTACTTCAAAGGCAGGTGTATTTGCCGGTGGTGATGCTGTAACCGGAGCTGCAACTGTAATTCTTGCCATGGGTGCAGGAAAAGCTGCCGCAAAAGGTATTGATGAATATTTAAGCAATAAATAAAAATAACTGCGAAGAAAGATATATTTAAGAAAAATGCCGGAATCAGTGATAAAAAGCTGATATCCGGTACTTTTTTGTTAGAAATTGTATCAGATATCTAATTTTTTTATAAATGTTTCTTAACACATCTAAAATATTCATTAAATCTTACCTAAAACCCACTTTTTTTCAAAATAATGGTTATACTTGTAAGCAAAGTTATGATGAATTGTAAATGCGCCAGAGTGATAGTGAGTAAATACTAAGAGGTATGGCTATATGGAGGAAAACGTGAACCAGACAGAGAAAGAAATGGCAGAAAACGAGAAGCAGAAACAGGCAGAAAAAGCAGTGACAGAAAACAAAAATCAGAAACAGGCAGAAACAATCCGGGGACTGACCGCACAGCAGGTGGCAGAGCGAATGGAAAAAGGTCTCTGGAATAAAAAAGCAGAGTCGGCTACAAAGACGACAAAAGAAATTATAAAATCAAATGTATTTACATATTTTAACCTGATATTTTTAGTGATCGCGTTATTGTTAATCGGCGTTGGTGCTTTCCGTGACCTGACTTTTCTTCCGATCATCATTGCAAATACATTGATCGGTATTGTGCAGGAAATCCGTTCTAAAAAAGTACTGGATGATCTTTCTATTTTAAACAGTCCTAAAACAAGGGCGATCCGGGATGGCAGTAAAAAGGAGATTCCCGCGGATGAACTGGTACTGGATGATATTGTGGAGCTTTCTGCGGGTGGACAGATACCAGCGGATGCGGTTGTGTTAAACGGACAGTTAAATGTCAATGAATCACTTCTTACCGGTGAGTCAGATGAGATCGTAAAGAAAAGCGGGGACGAACTTCTGTCCGGCAGTTTTGTGGTGTCAGGAAGCTGTCTTGCACGACTGACAAAGGTTGGAGAAGAGTCTTACATATCGAAATTGACCCATCGGGCAACCCAGACAAAAGAAGGGGAACAGTCAGATATGATCCGTTCTTTAAACCGTCTGGTACAGGCAGTTGGTATTGTAATCATTCCGATCGGTGTGGTTCTTTTTGTGCAGCAGTTTGTGTATGCAGGTACTCCTTTGCGGGACAGTGTAACAAGCATGGTGGCTGCGATCCTTGGTATGATACCGGAGGGACTTTATCTGTTAGCAAGCGTTGCTATGGCGGTAAGTGCCATGCGTCTGGCAAAACAGCAGGTTTTAATTCACGACATGAAATGTATTGAGACGCTAGCGAGAGTGGATGTACTCTGTGTGGACAAGACGGGAACGATCACAGTTCCTGACATGGAGGTAGATACTTTTGTTCTCACAGAAGATCTGATGAAAACGGTTCCGGATGGAGATGATGGTACCAGGGTTTATGTCGATGCAGGAGACAGGGAAGAACAGGAACAGAAATATCGACAGGTCAGAGAAAAAATCGCTGAATTTGCTGTAAACATGAATGCAGATAATGCAACGATGGAGGCGGTCAAAGCATACTTTAAGACAGGGAATACCGTGAATATAAAAAAAGCAGACAAAGTGTTTGCATTTTCATCCAAAACAAAGTACAGCGGAATCATTTCCGGGGGAGACAGTTATCTGATCGGGGCACCAGAGTTTGTGCTTCGGGAAGATTATGAGCATTATAAAGAAAAAATTGAAGCATACAGTGAGAAAGGATATCGTGTCCTTGTGTATGGCAGATACGAAGGAGTTTTAGACGGACAGAAACTTACAGAAAAGGCATTGCCGGTTGCATTTATCATGCTGACAAATGCCATTAGAGAGGGGGCAAAGGAAACCTTTTCCTATTTTACAGAGAGAGGTGTTGAGATCAAGGTAATTTCCGGTGATAATCCAAAGACAGTTGCAGAGATTGCACAAAAAGCCGGAATCTGTGGTGCAGATAACTACGTGGATGCTTCCACACTGACGACGGATGAGAGCATTGCGCAGGCAGTGATGAAATATCAGATTTTTGGCAGGGTGACACCGGATCAGAAGTTAAAATTTGTGGAAGCACTGAAAGCACAGGGAAGAACAGTTGCCATGACAGGCGATGGCGTCAATGATGTGTTGGCACTAAAGGATGCGGACTGCAGTATTGCGATGGCATCGGGGAGCGAGGCGGCATCACAGGTGGCGCAGCTTGTGCTGCTGGATAATGACTTTTCGAGGATGCCATCAGTAGTGATGGAAGGCAGAAGAGTGGTAAACAATATTCAGCGTTCAGCAAGTTTATATCTGGTAAAAAACATATTTTCCATGCTGCTGGCAGTATTTTCCATGATTTTTATGATCAATTATCCATTGGAACCATCTCAGATATCATTGATCAGTATGTTTACGATCGGCATACCATCCTTTGTGCTTGCGTTAGAGCCGAATAAAGACCGTATACAGGGACATTTTATGACAAATGTATTATTAAAGGCGTTGCCAGCCGGACTTACTGATTTTCTGGCTGTCAGCAGTCTGGTGCTGTTTTGTCAGGAATTTGGTGTAAACGAAGGAGATATATCAACGTCCTGTACGATCCTGGTCGCCATTGTTGGATTTATGATCTTATATCAGATCGCAAAACCAATGACAATCGGGCACCGCGTGTTAATGGTGGGAATGGTTGCCGGATGGCTGTTCTGCATGATATTTGTCAGCCATCTGTTCGCAATCAGGGATATCTCAATGCAGTGTATGATGCTGACAGCGGTATTTGCAATCGCAACGGAACCGGTTTTACGTTATCTGTCGAAATTTGTGGAGTGGCTGCGTGGAAGTCTGCTGGTATTGAAAAAGAAGATACACCGGGTGACAGCATAAAATGGGATAATGCTTTGGTAAGAAATAACAAGATAAAGAAATAGCCGCCCCGGTTTGAAAGACGGAGCGGCTGTTCAAGTGAAAGTAGTGATTTTGGAATGAACGGTTATTCCAGATTCAGATGTTTTTTAATAATAACCATGCACACGATATAGAAAATCACACATTCGATGATCGAAAAGAGCAATCCGGAATGCAACATAGAAGAAAAGGCTGTACCGAATGCAGCGTTTTCAGAGACATCATAGACAGCGACATTGATGTTATTCATGAAACCGAAATATCCGGTAAGTACCATGAGGATGGAAGCTGCGATCTGACCTAACATGTAAAACACAATTCCGGCACCGATGGAAGCACCTATTTTATGTTTTGTAAAAAGCTGGCCGATAGAACCGCTGGCGAATACCATCAGAAGATACTGCAGGCAGGATATGATCATGGAAAGAATCATATAAATAATAAAGGTATGAAATGGTATGCCAAACAGATTTTTGAAATCTGCCATAGCCATATAAAAGTCTGAATCAAACGAAAATCCTCTGTTTGCTGCGCAGCCTAAGAAAATGATCGACAGAAACAGGATGATTAAGGATAACATCAGCCAGCAAAAGGAAACGAACAGTTTTACATTGAACGTCGACATCTGACCAACCGGCAGTGTGTGTGTCAGGTATCCCTGATCGGAATACATGGTTTTATAAAAATGAACACACATATATACGTAGCTTACCACGAAAAGTGCAAATACACCAAGTACATAAAATACCATAGCTGCTGTAAAGAAAATCTCCTGTATCTGGTTCGTCATACCTGCAGGATCACTGTTACTGTACATGGCAATGCAGCCGAGAATGGTGACGAATGCCATGATGCCGTAGATGATGAACATTAATTTGTATGTGTTTTTAAATTCGTATTTCAATAATTTTCCTAACATCTGAATACCTCCCGGAACAGTGCATCGATGGATTTGCCTTCCTCGGCGCGGATATCATCAACGGAAGAGGAAAGACGGATCTGTCCATTCTGGATAAAAACGACCTGATCTAAAATATTTTCGATATCAGCGATCAGATGTGTGGAGATCAGGATAGAAGCAGACGGATCATAATTGGTTAAGATCACATCTAAAATATAATCTCTTGCAGCAGGATCGACACCCGCGATCGGCTCATCTAAAATATATAATTCCGCTTTCCGGCTCATGACAAGGATAAGCTGTACCTTCTCTTTGGTTCCTTTTGACATGCTTTTTAGAGAATCATTTGGATTAATATTCAGTTTTTGCAGCATATCGTAGGCGCGTTCCCTGTCGAAATCTTCATAAAAGTCCTGAAAGAAAGCGATGACTTCTTTCACACGCTGGTTCATGTTCAGGTAAGTGTGATCCGGCAGGTAGGAAATGTGGCGTTTACTCTCGACACCGATCGGATTTTCTTTGTAATAGAGTGTGCCGGAAGTCGGGGTTAAAAGTCCGTTGATCATTTTAATCAGTGTTGTTTTTCCACTGCCGTTTGGACCGAGAAGTCCTATGATATGACCACTTTCGATCGAAAGATCAATGTGATCGATCGCAGTTTTATTGCCAAACTTTTTCGTAAGATCTTTACATTCAAGTAATGTGTCCATCATTTTTCTCCTTTCATGGTCTGATCGATCATAGCCAGAATTTCATTTTCCTGAAAGCCGAGCTGCTGCATAAATGAGAGCAGTTCTGTAATTTTATCTTTTGCAAGTGTTGATTTTAATTCATCGATCATGGAAGTGTCCTCCGTAATAAAGCGTCCTGTTGTCCGTTGTGAGAAAACAAGACCGGTTCGTTCAAGTTCTGAAAAAGCCTTCTGCATCGTATTTGGGTTTACCGCTGCTTCGGCAGCAAGATCACGGACGGAAGGCAGTTTGTCTCCGGGTTTATATTTGCCGGAAATGATGTCCATTTCGATCCGCTCTACGATCTGTATGAAAATAGGGCGGTCGGAATTAAGGTTCCATGCCATCGTATCACCTCGTTTCTTTGTACTAATGAAATAATACAATAGTACAAGAGGAGTGTCAAGAATTTTTTTGTAAAGTATTTTTAATTTGTGACGATATAAATGATATAACAGAAGAAAGCTAAGGATGGCGTCTGATTTTCAAGGAATGAAATAACCGGGAAACAGGCGCCATTTTTGCGTTGCTTTCCAGCGCATTTCAAGTTTGTGCGTAAGCACAGATCTTGCGTGTGAAAAATGTATTTTTATACTGAACCCTCCGGGGGAGCGCTTATCTGTTATAAAATGAGTTGTGAAATGGGGAAAATGAGTATGAGAGTTGGGAACAGATTAAACAGCACCATTGTGCGTGCGCGGATGAACCGTATTGCAAAGACAAGAATATTTTCGACAAAACAGCAGAGAACAAAAAAGAGTATTTCAGGAAGTTCGGGTCAGTCGATCAGTCAGCTTCTTTCAAAATTAAATGCAAATAGTGGGAAAACATCATCTGCGGCGCAGTTGATCGCAAACAGAGACCAGACACTTTTATACAGTGGAATGGAGACGGCTGCGGAACGTGTGGAAAAACGGTTGGGGAAGTTTTTAAAAACAGATGGTACTTCTGTATTTGACGGGGAAGATGAGGCAAAAGTGAAAGAGAATGTGACAGATCATATAGAGTCATTTGTAAATGACTATAATTATCTGATGAAACGTCTTACACAGTCCGGCGACAGCGTGGATTCAAATTTTGCCAAAAAGCTGAAGAATTATGCAAATGCGGAAAATAAAGAACTCCGTGAGATCGGAATTACGATAAATGGTGACGGAACATTAGAGCTGGATGAAAAGAAATTAAAGGCAGCCGACATCAGCCAGATAAAGAAAATGTTTGCCGGTGAAGATGGGTTTGCCGAAAAAGTGTCAGATCTGTCAGGACAGATCAGCAAATATGCAAAAGAAAAGGTGACGGAACTCGAAAAATCAAATGTGACGGCGAGCAGTAACTATAACCGTTATGCACGCTATACAAACGGCACACAAAATAGCAGCAGTTATTATAACAATGGCTATTATAACAGTAAGGCATAATGACAGAGCAGTTTTATGGGGATGACTCTGTCAGAATAAAAAAGACCGCAAAAGAAGAATGGGTGCAGTCCGAATTCAGGGAACAGGAGAGATACCGGAGGAATTATTATGGTACGATTTTTCTTGAGATTTTGTTAGATAAGATGCAACAGAAAGAAAGGGTACTGTATATTGAGACGGTAAAAGCACCTCGGGTCGTGCGCATAAAGCGGAGAAAAAAAGATCTGGATCCGAAAAAATGTGATGAAGTGGAGCGGCAAAAAGAGACTGTCACAAAAAACTGTGATGCGCACAAGCCAAAAGAATCGATGGTATCCGGAACACGGTCTGTGCCGCCTGCACAGAATGTGCAGGATATGCCGGTCGTACCGGAAATAAGATTGTCAAATGGATCGGAAGAGCAGAGAAGGGGTTCGCATGCGGAGCTTATGATAAGTACTGGTATGTCACAGGAAAGTCGAAACGCAGGCAGCAGTCCGGGTGGAAATCAATGCTCTACGGCGTATTCCATGGAATGTTGTTCTGTGAAATATTGTTCCATGGAAGGGTGTTCCATGGAATCTTCCGCGAGTGTTTCAAAAACCGGACTTACTCCGGTTCAAAAAGAAACGATTCTTGTGTGGGCGTCGGGAGATATTTTAGAATTGACTGTGATGTCAGAACTGCCGGAAATATCGGGAACTTATAATGCGCGGGCGTGTATGGTGTAGGTGCGGCTTAACTGCCGTTGCCTGCATTACAGGTGCGAACAGCAGCGCTTTTTGTGTAAATTGCACAAGAAAATTCAAATGAGTTGCATACTAAGGATGACGTATGATAAAATAACTCAAAGCATATTTCTACGATGCAGACATCTATCCGGTGCTATAATTACGAATCCGGCAATTCTGTCTGTATGACTATCAGGATGTATACATCCGTCTAAAATTCAAAAAAACATTTCAGAAATCTATGCTTTTTATCCACAAAAATGAAAAGCGGGAGATCTGGATGAGCCTCCTGCACACAGGAGGAACCGAATATGAAGAAGAGCACACAGGTATCAGAAAAGATACCGACAGCCAACCGTCAGTACAAAGACACTGTATTCCGCATGCTGTTCTCAGAGAAAGAGAATCTCTTATCCCTGTACAACGCAGTGACCGGAAACCATTATCAGAATGCGGAAGCCCTTAAGATCGTCACGTTGGAAAACGCAATCTATATGGGAATGAAAAATGACCTGGCATTTATGTTAGAGACGAATATTTATCTCTATGAACATCAGTCAACGATCAATCCCAATATACCATTGCGGGATCTGATCTATATTGGGATTGAGTATCAGCAGTTTGTGAACGATAAGTCACTGTATTTGTCAAAGCTGCAGAAGATTCCGGCACCGAAGTTTATGGTGTTTTATAATGGAACGGATGCAGTGGACGACCGGGTCGAACTGCGTTTGTCTGAGGCATATGAGCATCTGGCTGGAGAGCCGGATTTAGAGTTAAAAGTTCTGATGCTGAATGTGAACGAAGGACACAACAAAGACCTGATGGAACAGTGTCAGACATTGAAGGAATATGCCATTTATGTTGCGAGAGTCCGAAAATATGCATCAGCGCTGAATCTGAATGATGCAGTTGAAAGGGCAATCACGGAATGCATCAAAGAAGGAATCTTAGTCGATTTCTTGCGGAAGAATCGCTCGGAGGTAATGTGAAAAATGAGATTTTTCACATGCAAGTTTGTACTTACGTCCAAACTTGTTATGCGCAAAAGACAGCGTAAAAAGGAGAAAAGATGGTAAGTATATTAGAGTATGATAAAGAATGGGAAGAAAAGAAACTCCGAAAGGCAGAATATGAAGCTGGTAAAGAGGAAGGCAAAAACGAAGGAATTGAAATAGGCAGAGAAGAAGCTATGGCAGAAATGATTCACAATATGATTAAGTCCGGCTTCCCAATAGAAAAAATCATAGACGCAACTGGAAAAACACTCTCAGAAATAGAACAATATTTATAATCGAGCAGATAAAGACGACGTTATTCGGAATATGTACAGATTGGGTTATTCTACAGAAAAGATTGCCGAAGATGTTGATAAAACTATAGAAGAAGTGGAAAAAATATTTAAGGAATAATCAACGATGATATCGGATTAAAAAATAATGCAATGAGCGGTAAATAACAAAATCCTCTATAAACAGAAAAACAGGTGGCAGGTAGCATCTGGCTGTTTATAGGGGATTTTATTTGTTCTGACGAAAAAGGATGAAAAAGTACAAATATTATTTTATAATAAAACTTTATTGATATACGATAAAAACATATTGCAAAAAATAAAATATATGTGTATAATAAAATGCAGGAAGAAGCAAGTTTGGATTCAGCATTTTTGCAGTCAAAAACTTGAAAGCTGAATTGAAAAATGAATCAGAAAAAGGAGAAGTATTTATGCAGCAAAAAGAAATTTCACGATGGTTAAAAGCAATCACAATTGTACTGGCACTGATGGGAGCGGTGTTTTTTCTGTATATTATGCCGGTACTTGCGATATCATGGAGAGATGCGGATGAAACACTGGCGTATCTTTTTATGCCGGGACTGTTGTACGGCTGGTGCATAGGGGTGATCTGTTATGCGATTCTGTACCAGTTCTGGAAAGTATGTGTGCAGATTGGAAAAGATAATTCATTCTCGAAAGAAAATGCAAGATGTTTTCGAAATATCAGCCATTTCGCATTACTGCTTGCGGTTGTGTGGTTTGCAGGAATTGTTTTTCTGGTATTTTTAGCAGTCAGACAGCCGGGAGTCAGTATTTTTATGATTACTGCGGTTTTGATTTCAGTTATGATATCCATTTTGGCAGCAGCATTATCACATCTGATTCTGAAGGCTTATGAATTAAAACAGGAAAATGAACTTACGATATAATGAGAGCAAGAGAGTCAACATGCTTGTATGATTGACGAACGACGAATTGGATCATGTGCTGATTTTGCACATGATATAGTGAAGGAGAGAAAAATGGCAATTATCATAAATATAGATGTAATGCTTGCAAAACGGAAAATGAGTGTGACCGAACTTTCGGAAAAAGTAGGCATTACAATGGCAAATATTTCCATACTGAAAAATGGAAAGGCAAAAGCAATCAAAGTGGACACTTTAAACAAGATCTGCCGGGCATTGGACTGCCAGCCGGGAGATATTTTAGAATATGTTAAAACAGATGAGGAAACTTAACGTTTTGTGTGAAATGAAGCGGAATCATAACAGGTTATGGAAAGATGAAGCGGGAACATGACAGTTTATTGGAGAAGGAAGAAGAGAAGGGAGCATAAAAAATGGATCAGAATCTTACAGTCAGTTACGAGGAGCAAAAAGCGCAGTGGCAGGAAAAAAGAAAACAGCAACAGAAAGAAAATGCGGAGATTTTTAAGAAACTTGCGCCGGCAAGTTTTGTTTACGCACTGATCTATACGGTCTGTATTTACAAAAATATGACAGGAGCTGCAGTGCTTCTGTGGGTTGCGGCAACGATCGGATATATTTGTTACATCGTTAAAACGGTAAAAGAAAGGAAAATTTTTAACACAACAATATTTTTCGCTGCATATATGCTGATTCTGGCGGTCAATACATTTACGACCGGAAATGAGTGGATTATCTGGATGAATTATTGCTGGATTTTTGCATTCACAGTGTGCTTCCTTATACGAAATCTGGCAGATAAAAATCAATGGGATTTTTGGGAGTATCTGTGCAGTGGAGTAAATGCTGTATGTGGAGCGATTAGCAGTATTACAAGACCATTTGGTGATGGAAACGATTTTATCCGTTTACGTGAGAAGAAGGAAAATGGAAAAGTGCGTGAGATCCTGATCGGAATTGCAATAGCAATACCGGTGGTTCTTCTGATCGGTGGATTGTTAGTGTCAGCAGATCTGGTATTTTCAAGTATGATCACAAAATTTTTTGCAGGAATCAGGATTCCGGCAAATCTGGCAGGAATTTGCTGCATGTTATGCTTTGGTTTTATTTCATCTTACTGTGGTGTCAGATATTCGGCATATAGAAAAGAACGGCAGGACAGGAAAACAAAAATTTTTACAGAAACGACAGCGATGCTTACGGTAACAGTCCTGGTTGCAGTATTATATGTTGTATTCTGCGGCATACAGATCATATATCTGTTTGGCGGTGGCGGGGAGCTTCCGGAAGGAGTTACCTATGCCGAATATGCAAGACAGGGATTTTTTCAGCTTCTTTTGGTATGCATCTTAAATCTTGGAACAGTTCTTGTAATGGAACATTTCTTTCAGAGGAGCAGGGCAGCAGATATCGTCTGGACTGTGATCTCCGTATGTACGATGATTATGACGGCATCAAGCGCATGGCGAATGATCCTGTATATCAGGGCATATCAGCTTACATTTCTGCGTGTTGTTGTACTGACGGTGCTGGCAGTGATCGCGTTTCTTATGGCAGGAACGATCTGTTATATCTGGAACCGCAGGTTCCCGTTGTTTACGTATGGAATGGCGGTTGTGTGCATCAGTTATGTGCTGTTTGCCTTTGCCCATGTGGATGCTGGGATTGCCGCCTATGATCTGGCGCAGATTGAAAATGGAAATGCCGCGGGAGATTACAGTTATCTCTCATGCTTATCAACCGATGCGGCACCTGTGATCGCAGAGTACTTAAAAGATCATCCGGAAAACATTTATTATGGGGATGAAATGTATAACTGGAAGTGGGAATATATGCAGGAAAATAACAGAATGAACCAGCCTGTGACACTCCGGACATTTAATCTGTCTTATCTGCATGCCCAAAGAGTATTTTCAGAAAAATAGGTCAAAAGTATCAATTTATTGTTATAAAACCAAGATTTATTTACAAATGTTCTCCTGTTTTGTATAATGAAACAAAGTTGTTGTGAAAATTTGTGATGAGGAGAACAAAGGATGAAAGGAAAAAGAGTTGGAAAGCTGATTGTATTGTTTGCAGTGACAGGCATACTTGCAGGATGCGGCGGAAAAACAGGTGGTACGCCGGATGATCATGCAACAAACGATGGTTATTTAACGACGGAAGCAGCCGGAAACGGCAGCGGCAGTTCGCAGTCGGAAACGGGACAGACATCAGGTACAGCAGGAATTGCCAAAGAAGATATAAAAGTTGGTGTACTTTATATCTCAGACCCGGATGAGGGGAGCGGATATTCTTACACACATGATCTGGGCATCGTGGGAATGCAGGAAAATCTGGGATTAAGCGATGATCAGATCGAGAGAAAAATTGTGGACGATTCAGATGCAAAAGCAACGGAGGAGGCAATTGAAGTCTGTATTTCGGATGGATGTAATATTATTTTTACAACCAGCTGGGGTTATATGGAAGTGACGGCAGAGATGGCGGAAAAATATCCGGATATCTATTTCTCACATGGAACCGGCTATATGTCAAATGGAAAGAATTTTAATAATTATTTCGGCCGCATCTATCAGGTAAGATATTTGAGTGGTATCGTAGCAGGTATGAATACAAAGTCGAATAAGATCGGTTATGTGGCGGCACAGGATTCATCAAACTCGGAGGTGACAGGAGGAATCGATGCATTTGCAATCGGGGTTGCATCTGTAAACCCTGATGCAAAGATCTATGTGGCAGTTACAAACAGCTGGTATGATCCGGATAAGGAAAAGGCGGCGTCCGAGCAGCTTTTGGATATGGGGTGCGATGTGATGGCACAGCACTGTGATACGTCATACCCTCAGACTTTAGCACAGGAACGCGGTGATTATGGAATTGGTTACAACTCTGATATGAGTAAGGAGACGCCGGATGCCTGCTTAACGAGTGTGATCTGGAACTGGAGTGCATATTATACTTCAGCGGTTAAGAGCATCATAAACGGAACCTGGGATGGCTCAAATTATTATGGAGGTATGGCAGAGGGACTCGTACAGCTGACGAATCTGGCATCTTTTGCGGCCGAGGGTACGCAGGAGAAGGTGGATGAAGCGACAGCAGAGATCCTAAGTGGAAGCAATAATGTTTTTGATGGGGTGATGGAGACCAATACAGGGGAGACGGTTGGAACAGAGAATGGAACCTTAGATGATGCAACGATTACCGGCGGCATCGACTGGTATTATAAAAACGTTGTGATTGTGGACTAGGGGAGGATAAAATTATGAAATTAACAATTCGGAAAAAAGTTTTACTCTGTTCTTTGATTCCACTGCTCCTGTTAGGCGGGATTATCCTTCTGATCGCATCAACGATCGTAAAAGGTGTGATCATTGATCAGGTGGAAAATTCGTTAAAGGGAACTGCGATCGCAACGCAGGCCGCTTATGACCAGAATGCAGGAACTTATTTACAGGCAGAAAATGGGGATATCTGGAAAGGAAGTTATAATATTTCCCAGTCGGAAAAACTGGTTGATACGATTAAACAGGAGTCCGGGATGGATGTAACATTTTTCTACGGATCGCAGAGAATCATGACCTCCGCAGTTGACAAAAATGATAACAGGATATTAGGAAGTCCGGCGGGGGATAAAATTGTTGAAAAAGTATTAAATGGCGGCGAGGGGTATTTCAGCGATAATGTATCCATGGATGGTACGATTTACTACGGATACTACGTTCCAGTCTATCAGAAAGGTGACAGCAGTACTCCGGTCGGAATGGTATTCGCAGGTGCAGAAAAAGAGAAAATATCCAACAGCGTCATAAAGATCATCAATACGATCGTAGCGATCGTACTTGTGGTACTTGTCATCTGTATTATAATCGTGGAGATCAGCGCAACTTCCATTACACGTGCATTAAAAAAGGGAATCGCCAGTGTGCAGGAAGTGTCAGCAGGACATCTTGATGTAGCGTTTGACAGTAAAATTTTAGAGCGGAAAGATGAAGTCGGTGATCTGACGAAAGCAATACAGAATCTGCAGAATGAGCTGCTAAAGATCATTAAGGGTATCAAGGAAAGTACGGATATGCTGATGGAGGCATCCAATACGTTAGAAGATACCTCCCATCAGACTTATGATGGAATGCGTGAGGTGGAGGCAACCGTTGATTCTGTTACAAACGGTGCAAATTTACAGGCAGAGGATGCGAAGAAGGCGTCAGATAATGTGAAATATATGGGAAATCTGATCATTGAGACAGGAAAGGCAGCAGATGAGCTGAATGACAGTGCAGATCAGATGAAGCAGTCAAGCGATGCAGCAGTTGTTACGATCGATGAATTAAAACGTATCAGCGAAGAGGTAAAGGAGGCTGTTGCAACGATCGCAGACCAGACGAAACAGACGAATATCTCGGCACAGAATATTCAGAATGCATCACAGTTTATTTCTGAAATCGCGTCCCAGACAAACCTGCTTTCTTTAAATGCAAGCATTGAAGCTGCACGCGCAGGTGAAGCGGGAAAAGGTTTTGCAGTTGTGGCATCAGAGATACAGAAACTTGCAGAACAGTCCGATACGGCGAGCGGTAATATAGGTGAAATTGTAAATACTTTGATCGCAAATTCCGAACGTGTGGTTGAGACGATGGGCAGGACACAGGAAATTATTGAAAAACAAAATATGCATATTGAGAGTACGGAACAGATGGTAAACGGTGTCATGGGTGAGATTGATGCATCTATCGAACGGATCCGTCAGATTGAGAGCCGGACAAGAAAATTAGAGAGTGCAAGAGCAGAGATCATAGATGTCATCGATTCCCTGTCGGAGATTGCACAGCAGAACGTTGAGGGAACTATGCAGACGAGTGCATCTATTACCGAAATAACGGACAGCTTTCAAAATATTGAAGATTCCACAGAAAATCTGCGTAATATGGCAGATATGCTTGCACACAATATCAGACATTTTAATATATGATAAAAATACGGCCCTAAGCTGCAGAATACGGAGGCAGAAAAGATGGAAGTGCTTGCTGTTTTTGATGAGAAAAATTATGATGACACAACGAAGGTATATGAGAAATATAATGTGCGTGGAGTAATCTTCCGGGATGGAAAGATTGCAATGCAGTGCAGTACGGATGGCGAATATAAGATGCCGGGCGGTGGAATGGAAGAGGGGGAGAAGTTGTCAGAAACCCTGAAACGCGAGATCAGTGAGGAAACCGGACTTACAGTTTTAGAGGATTCATGGCATGAACTGGGAGAAATCCTTGAGATGCGCCGTGACATATTTGATCCGTCCTGTAAATATATCTGCCATTCATATTTCTTTTATTGTAAGGTGTCAGAGAAAGAAGGAGAACTTCATCTGACTCCAAGTGAAGTGGCAAAAGGGTATTACCTCAGATGGGAGCAGCCGGAAACAGTATATGAAACGAATATGCGGATGGCGAAAGATCCATGGGTCATCCGGGATACGGCGTTTGTGAAAATGATACTGGATGGAAAAGTAAAGCTGCCGGAATAAAAGATTTCGTATCATAATAATAGAATGGCTGGTGTTCACATATCGCTACTGGTCACACAGTATGGGTGAACACCGGTCATTCTATTATTTTTTTGTGGAAGAACGAAGAAAAATATGTTATACTTAACGATATGTATTGCAGAAAAATTGAATTGGTATGCAATAGATACAGGCACAGACAGATAACGGAGGATGGCGCATATGAATGAAAATTATGTAACACTGACCATTGGAAAACAGAAAAATATAGCACTGATCGCGCATGACAATAAAAAGGCAGAGCTGATCGCATGGTGCGAAACAAATAAAGAAATCTTGAAAAATCATTTCCTTTGTGGAACAGGAACCACGGCACGCATGATCACGGATCAGACAGGACTCCCGGTTCGTGGATATAACAGCGGTCCTCTTGGTGGAGATCAGCAGATCGGAGCAAAGATCGTTGAGGGAAAAGTTGACTTTGTCATTTTCTTCTCTGATCCATTGACTGCACAGCCACATGATCCTGATGTAAAGGCATTGCTTCGTATTGCACAGGTATATGATATCCCAATCGCAAACAATAAAGCATCTGCAGATTTTATGATCAAATCAGAGTACATGAATGAAGAGTACGAGCATGAGGTGATCAACTTCAAAGAAAACATCAAAAAACGTTCGGAGACATTATAAGGGGGAACATTTTTCATGAGCAACGTAGCAATCGTATCAGACAGCAATAGTGGAATCACACAGAGTATGGCAAAAGAACTTGGAATTACCGTGATGCCGATGCCTTTTTTTGTGGGAGATAAGACACTGTATGAAGATATTGATCTGTCACAGGAAGAATTTTACCAGATGCTATCTGAGAAGACAGACATCCATACATCCATGCCACTTGTAGGAAATGTCACAGACACCTGGGATGAACTGTTAAAAGAGTATGATGAGATCGTGCATATTCCAATGTCATCCGGACTCAGCGGTTCCTGTGAGACTGCCATTATGCTTTCACAGGATTACGATGGAAAGGTACAGGTGGTTAACAATCAGAGAATTTCTGTTACACAGCGGCAGTCCGTTTTAGACGCGATCGCACTTTCGAAACAGGGAAGATCTGCATCTGAAATTAAAGAGATCTTAGAGCGGGATAAATTTGAATCGTCTATTTATATTATGGTGGACACACTTTATTATCTGAAAAAGGGCGGCAGGATCACACCGGCGGCTGCAGCACTCGGAACATTGTTAAAGTTAAAACCGGTACTTCAGATCCAGGGGGAAAAATTAGACGCATTTGCCAAGGCAAGAACTGTAAAACAGGCAAAGAGCATGATGATCGAGGCAATGAAGAACGATTTTGCCAACCGCTTCAAAGATCCAGCCGGAGAGCATATGTATCTTGAGATGGCATACACGCATGACTTGGAAGCGGCAGAGAACTTTAAGAAAGAAGTGCAGGAAGCATTTCCAGGCATGGAGATCCGTATGGATCCGCTTTCACTTAGTATTTCCTGCCATATCGGACCGGGAGCATTAGCAGTGGCATGTTCAAGAAAGATTCCGGAACTGGAAGAGTAATCAGAAAATAAAAGAAAGTAAAAAATATATAAGAAAATCGGTTGGAGACTGAATTTCATAAGAAATTTAGTTTTCAACCGATTTTTATTTAATACATTCCTATTCTTCCCATTGCCTGAAAATAAGAAAAATCTAAGTGTCTGATTTAGATTATATTGTTTAGGATCATGATAAAGTATGACCGTGCAGTTTGATTTTTTTATGTTTCCATATGATATAAGTGATCATCAGAGGAATACCGGCGCCCACCCAGGCAGCAGGATCAGCAAGGCAGATCCCCTGATAACCGAGTGGTTTCTGCAGGAGTGCGATCGCAACAAAGCGGCATACCAGCTCGATCACGCCACTCAACATTGGAACAAGTCCTTCGCCTAATCCCTGTAAGGCATTGCGGTATAAAAAGATCATGGCAAGCGGGAGAAAAAACCAGCTCACTGTTTTTAAATACATCATGGCGTAGGAGAAAATCTCATCGGAAGGATTGCTTACAAACCAGCTTACGATAAATTCTCCACCGAAAATACAGATGGCAGCACCGATGGCTGCTGCAGCGATACAGATGAAAAATCCTTTGCGCATACCGTCGAAAATACGGTTGTATTTTCCTGCACCGAGATTCTGACCACAGTAGGTTGCCATGGCGGTACCGAGCGTCGGCATGGTCTGAGTTGCGATATTGTTGACCTTAGAGGCAGCTGTAAAGGAAGCAACCACACTGGAACCAAACACGTTGACAGCACTCTGCAGGATCATGGTTCCAATGGCGGTGATGGAGTAATTTAATGCCATTGGGATACCGATCGAGAGCATGTTAATGACACCCGGGCGATCCAGATAATAATCCGCTTTTGTTGTGCGAAGGATCTCAAACTGCCGGAACATATGGATAAAACATAAAATTGCGGAGATTCCCTGCGCAATGATGGTGGCATAGGCGGCACCGGCGGTCCCTGCTTTTAGTATCACAATAAATAAAAGATCCAGTACCACATTTAATATAGAAGAAAAAATCAGGAAGTAAAGCGGTGTTTTGCTGTCCCCGATTCCCCTTAAAATACCGGCTGCCACATTGTAGAGCATCGTTAAGATGATACCTGCAAAAATAACTTTGATATAGGCATCTGCCATGGAAAGTATATTATCCGGTGTGTGCATCCAGACTAAAAACAGACGGGATGCCGCAACAGTCGGAATTGTGAGGATTGCCGAAACGATCACGGTTAAGATCAGAGAGAGCGCAACATAGTGTTTTAACAAACGAAAATCTTTTGCACCGAAAGCGTGTGATATCATGACGCCAAATCCCTGTGCGATACCGGTTGCAAATCCGAGCACCAGAAACATGATGCATCCGGTAGAACCAACGGCGGCAAGTGCTTCTTCACCGAGATATCTTCCCACGATGATCGTGTCTACCATATTATAAAATTGCTGGAACAGATTCCCTAATAAAACCGGAATAGAAAAAAGCAGTATAATTTTAAGTGAACTGCCGGTGGTCATATCTTTTGTCATGCTACTGGAAACTCCTTTCAAACTTTGGTATGATAATAAACATGTAAGGCTTAGTATACGTCAGGAAAATCAGAAATACAAGCGGAAAATATGACTTTTTTCCTAATTTTAAAAATGGACAGCTCCTTCACAACAAGTTGCCCGGAAATGAGGATTAAAATGGATATTAATTTGGAATACTATAAGATATTTTATTATACAGCAAAGCAGAAAAGCATTACTCTGGCGGCAGAAAAACTTTCTATCTCACAGCCTGCGGTCAGTCAGGCAATCAAACATTTAGAAAAAGATCTTGGCTGTGCATTATTTGTAAGGACGGCAAAGGGAGTTCGCCTGACAAAGGAAGGGGAGATGCTTTTTTCTTATGTGGAGCGCGGCTACGAGGCAATTCTTTCCGGGGAGAGGAGGCTTCTTGAGATGCTCAATCTTGAAAAAGGAGAGATCTGCATCGGTGCAAGTGATATGACGCTAAAATATTATCTGCTGCCTTATCTGGAGCGGTTTCATGAAAAATATCCTAATATCCGGGTAACCGTGACAAATGCGCCGACACCGGAAACCCTGCAGCATCTTGCAGATGGCAGAATTGATTTTGGAATCGTAAGTTCTCCGGTTGAACCGCAGGGCTGGCTTAAGATCATTCCGGTCAAAGAGATCCGGGATGTTTTTGTAGCAGGGAAAAAATATAAAGAGCTCTGTGGGAAAAAGATGAAATACAAAGAACTTTCGGAATACCCCCTGATGTGTTTAGAGGGAAGCACCTCAACGAGACATTATGTGGAGGCATTTTTAAGGGAAGAAGGTGTGACGGTGTCCCCGGAATTTGAACTTGCCACCAGTGATATGCTGATTCAGTTTGCGCTCCGTAATCTCGGGATCGCAAGTGTGATGGAAGAATTTGCAAAAGAGTATGAGGAGGATGGCAGACTTTTTAAGCTGCAGTTTGAAAAAGAGATTCCGGCACGGAAATTCTGTATCGTGTTAAATGAGAGGATCCCGATGTCTGCGGCTGCGGCAAAGCTTTTAAAAGGACTTTTATAAATTCACATAATGAATGATTATATCAGATATAAAGAATATTAATTTTACTTATAGAAAAACATCATGTATAATCAGTAAGTAAAAACAGGGAATGGGTGACAGTTTTTACGCTGCCACCTTTTTTTCCGGACAGGAATAGCATAGAAAAACTAGGAGGATATTCAAATGGTAAAAGCAGTCGTTGGAGCCAACTGGGGCGATGAAGGAAAAGGAAAGATTACAGATATGCTTGCAAAGGAAGCAGATATTATCGTACGTTTCCAGGGTGGTGCAAATGCAGGTCATACGATCGTAAATGATTACGGAAAGTTTGCACTTCACACATTACCGTCAGGCGTATTTTACGGACACACCACAAGCGTGATCGGCAATGGTGTCGCTTTAAACATTCCGGTACTTATGAAAGAAATCCAGTCTATCGTGGAGAAAGGCGTTCCGAAGCCAAAGATTTTAGTTTCCGACCGTGCACAGATGGTGATGCCTTATCACATTTTATTTGACCAGTATGAGGAAGAGCGTTTAGGCGGTAAATCTTTCGGTTCCACAAAGTCAGGTATCGCACCATTTTATTCTGATAAATATGCAAAGATCGGTTTCCAGGTCAGCGAGTTATTCGATGAGGAACTGTTAAAAGAAAAGGTTGTCCGTATTGCAGAGACAAAGAATGTACTCTTAGAGCATTTATATCATAAACCACTGATCAATCCGGATGAATTATTAGAGACATTGCATGAGTACCGCGATACTATCGCACCTTATGTATGTGACGTTTCTTCTTATCTTGATCAGGCAATCAAAGAAGGCAAGACTATTTTATTAGAGGGACAGCTTGGTACTTTAAAAGATCCTGATCACGGAATTTACCCGATGGTTACATCTTCTTCTACATTAGCAGCTTACGGTGCGATCGGAGCAGGTATCCCGCCATATGAGATCAAACAGATCGTAACAGTATGTAAGGCATATTCTTCTGCAGTCGGAGCAGGTGCATTTGTCAGCGAGATCTTCGGTGATGAGGCAGATGAGCTTAGAAGACGTGGTGGTGACGGCGGTGAGTTCGGTGCGACTACAGGACGTCCGAGACGTATGGGATGGTTCGATTGTGTGGCAAGTAAATATGGCTGCCGTCTGCAGGGAACAACAGATGTTGCATTCACGGTACTTGATGTACTTGGATACTTAGATGAGATCCCGGTATGCGTTGGCTATGAGATCGACGGAGAAGTGACCACAGATTTCCCGACAACTGCAAAATTAGAGAAGGCAAAACCGGTATTAAAGAAACTTCCGGGATGGAAATGCGATATCCGCGGAATCAAAAAATACGAGGATCTTCCGGAAAACTGCAGAAAATATGTAGAATTTATCGAGGAGCAGATCGGATACCCGATCACCATGGTATCAAACGGACCGGGAAGAGATGACATCATTTACCGCACCAAATAAGAAAAAGGATATCTGGTATGATAAAAAATATTATTTTTGATGTAGGCATGGTGCTGGTCAACTGGGATCCACATGCGGCATTTCAGAAGTTAGGTTTTGATGAAAAGACGGAGGAAGCAGTTGGGAATGCGACTGTTTATTCGGATGCATGGAATGAATCAGACCGCAGTGTTCTAGATTCTGATGAACAGCTTGTGGTATTTGTTCAGAATGCACCGGACTACGAAAAAGAGATCCGTATGTTCTGGGACAATGTTGGAATGGCGATTTACCAGTATGAATATTCACGTGCATGGATTCAGGAACTGAAAAAGAAAGGTTATCATGTATATATCCTTTCTAATTATGGAAAATGGACTTATGAGCACACTACGGAAGCACTGTCGTTCTTAGAAGATGTAGACGGTCAGGTGTTCTCCTTTGAAGTTCACCAGATCAAGCCGGAACCGGAAATCTATCAGACTCTGCTGGACAAATTTAAACTGACGGCAGATGAATGTGTATTTTTAGATGACCGCAGGGAGAATGTCGAGGCAGCAGAAGCGCGGGGGATTCATACGGTATTATTTACAACGTATCAGGAAGCCTTGGAAAAATTAAAAACATACGGTGTTGTGTAAGAATTTACATGATCCTGCCTGTTATAAGGGCATATAAAACAAAGAGCTGTTTTCACAGATGTGGAGATGGCTCTTTGTTTTTACGTTCACACTTTTATCACAGATTCATCCACTTTTAAACACAATTACACGTTACCCTTATAAAGTAATATTTAGGGAATGGAATAAGGAGGAGAAAAACGTGATTGAAATCAATCATCTGGTAAAAAAATACGGCAGTCATGTCGCCGTTGATGATTTGTCGCTCACAGTAGAGCCTGGCAGAATTTACGGCTTTTTAGGACCGAATGGTGCCGGAAAATCAACAACGATGAACATTATTACCGGCTACCTTGCAGCAACAGGCGGTGAGGTAAAAATCAACGGATTTGATGTGTTAAAACAGCCGGAGAAAGCAAAAAAGTGTGTGGGGTATCTGCCGGAGTTGCCGCCTCTTTATATGGATATGACGGTAAAAGAATATCTGGATTTTGTGGCTGAATTAAAGAAATTAGATAAGAGCCTGCGGGCAGGTTATGTGAAAGAAGCCATGAAAATTACAAGAACGGAGGAAGTATCAGGAAGATTGATCCGCAACCTGTCAAAAGGTTACCGTCAGAGAGTCGGTTTTGCACAGGCGGTACTTGGATATCCGGAAATACTGATCTTAGATGAACCGACGGTAGGATTAGACCCGAAACAGATCATTGAGATCAGGGATCTCATCAGAGAACTTGGAAAGAAACATACAATTATACTCAGTTCTCATATTTTGTCTGAAATCTCTGCTGTCTGTGATCATGTATTTATTATCTCTCATGGAAAACTGGTTGCCAGTGATTCGACAGAGAATCTGCTGGAGCGGATGACTGGTGCACAGGAGATTGAACTTTTGCTGAAAGCGGAAGAAAATGAGGCAGAGACGGCAATCCGCGAGATTGCACAGGTAGAACGGTGTGAAAAAACAGAGGCGAAAGAGGATGGTACAGTAGGGCTTCTTGTGACAGCAAAAAAAGATGCGGATGTAAGGGAAGCAATTTATCACACCTGTGTGGAACATCATATGCCGATCTTAGAGATGAAAGCAGCATCGAAGTCCTTAGAGGATGTATTCCTTGAACTTACCGCACAGGAAGGAGGAACAAAATAATGTTTGCAATTTTTAAACGTGAGATCAGATCCTATTTCCAGACTGTGGTGGGATGGCTTTTCATAGCGGCGGTACTTGCTTTATATGGTTTATATTTTTATGCTTATAATTTAAGATCCGGTTCGCCTTACGTATCGTATTCACTTTCGGCAGTCGCATTTATTGTTATGATCGCAGTACCGGTACTTACGATGCGCAGTTTTGCGGAGGAGAGGCATACAAGAACCGATCAGCTGATGCTGACATCTCCTGTTCCGCTTGGTAAGATCGTGTTTGGCAAATATCTTGCCATGGTCGGAGTATTTTCCATTGCTATGGTCATCGTTGCACTGACACCATTATTTTTATCAATTTATGGCTCGGTTCCGCTTGGAGAAAGCTATGTTGCTATCTTAGGATTCTGGCTGTATGGCAGTGCGTGCATTTCGGTCGGTATGCTGATGTCGGTTGTAACCGAAAGCCAGGTTATTGCAGCAGTTTTAGGGTTTGCAGCACTGTTTCTGGGTTATATGATGTCAAGTATTACCAGTATGATCTCGCAGAGCGGTAATATTCTGACAAAAATATTAAATGCATATGATCTTTATACGCCGCTGGATAAATTTATGAACGGCTGTCTGGATCTTACAGGCGTTATTTATTTCCTGTCTGTGATCGGGATCTGCCTGTTTTTAAGCTGCCAGCTGATCCAGAAACGCAGATATTCTGTCAGCACAAAAAAGATCGCACCGGGTGCGTTCTCAATTGGTATGATCGTTGTTGCTTTTGCAATCGCAGTTGTTGTGAACCTGGTGGCAGATGAACTGCCATCCACAGCCACAGCGATCGATGCGACATCTACAAAGTTATATTCTATTACAGATACAACAAAAGATTACTTAAAGACGCTTGATTCGGACGTTAATATTTATGTGCTTGCAGCAGAGAAAAATGCGGACAGTACACTTTCCGAAACGCTGCAGCGTTATGAGGATCTGTCTGACCATATAAAAGTAAGCTATATCAACCCGTCAACAAACCCGACATTTTTCCAGAAATATACGACGGAAGCACCGACCTCAAACAGTCTGATAGTGGTGAGCGATGCACGTTCGAGGGTGATCGATTATAATGATATTTATGAATATTCCTATGATTATTCTTCTTATACAAGAAGTCTTGACGGATATGATGCAGAGGGACAGATCACAAGTGCACTCCAGTATGTGACAAAAGATTCAAGTGAACTGCCGGTTGTTTATGAGATTACAGGACATGGTGAAACTGCACTGTCCGGTGGATTTACTGAGGCAGTTGAAAAAGCCAATATGACACTCACAGAGCTGACATTGTTAAAAGAAGATGCAGTGCCTGAGGATGCATCGGCGATCATTATCAATGCACCAACATCAGACTTTTCAGCAGATGATGCAAAGAAAGTGACAGATTATCTGGAAAAAGGTGGAAAGGCACTGATCACGACAAATTTCCAGTACAAGGATCTGACAAATTTTGAAAGTATTTTAAAAGCGTATGGCATTGAGCGTGTGGACGGTATTGTCATGGAAAATGACAGTTCCTACTATTATAATAACATTCCGTATTATCTGCTTCCGGAAGTAGAGAGCAGTGATTATACATCATCTGTCAGCGGCAAATATATTTTTGCACCGTACAGTGAGGCGTTCAGTTATGACGGATCTTCCGATGATGTGACATACACAGCGCTGTTACAGACAACGGATAAGTCTGTTTCGAAAATTGATGCCGGCAACGCGACAACTTCTGAAAAAGAGGATGGAGATATTGAAGGTCCGTTTACGATCGCACTTGCTGCAGAAAAAACAGTAGATGATACATCGTCCCAGATTGTTGCCATTGGTTCCATGGAATTGTTTACGGATTCTACGGATCAGATCGTATCAGGAAGCAACGTATCCATGTTTACGGATATCGTGACGAATCTGACCGGGGGAGCAGATAATGATACCAGCGTCATTCCGGTAAAAGATTATAAGATGAGCACGATCACGATCACATCAATTTCCACGATTATCGGCGGACTGGTGGCAAGCATTTTTATACCGGTTGTTCTGATCGTCATTGGAGTTGTGATCTGGGCAGTAAGGAGGAAAAAATAATGCAGAAACAGAAAAAACAGATGGTCATTCTGGTCATTTTGCTGATATTACTGATCCTTGCCTATATAGGTGTTCATTTTTACAGTAAAAAGCAGGAAGAAAAAGAGGAAGCAAAGACGGAGGCAGAAAAGATAACGGTAACAGATATTGAAGTTTCTGATATCACACAATTTTCTTATGTGCTGGATGGAACAACGCTTTCCTTTACAAAAAATGGAACGGAATGGATTTATGACGATGATCAGTCCGTTGATATTGATGAAAGTGCATTAGAGACACTTCTGAAAAAAGCAGCGAAGATCACAGCGACAGATGAGGTTACAGAGTACGACAGTCTTACTGATTTTGGACTGGATGATCCTTCTAATACGATTACACTAAAAACGGATGCCGGACTTACCACTATCTATATTGGAAGTCAGAATGAGATCACGAATGAGTATTATTTAAAAACAGGTGAAAGTGATACTATCTATGTTGTAGACAGTGCAACAGCAACCGGATTTGATAAAAGTATTGAGGAGCTGACAGCAAAATCCGATGATACGGAAACAGAAGAACCGTCAGAAGCCGTGGAGGAAACAGAAACAGCAACAGTGGTGCCAAATGATACAGAGACATTGGAAATAGAAGAAACAGAGACGAAATAGCAGAATTGCATGATAAACTTGCAGAGCTGCTGTTGTAAATGAAAAAAGTACCGGATTGCGGATGAATGCAGTCCGGTATTTTTTTGATAATCGCTGTTGGTTGTACAGTATGTGTGGACAACAACATTTACATAAGTTCATAAATTATTAATTTGACACATTTTAGAAAAAGGGGTAACATAAGTATTAGAAAGTTCATTAATGAACTAATCCAAACCGCAAAACAGTGAAAAAATATTTGCCATAAGAAAAAGAATGTGGAGCAGGGATGATGTACAGTGAGTATGAATTGTTTGGAACCAACCAGCAGATGAGAAAAGTGATCGAGCAGGCGTGTGAACGGCTGATGGAGACCTATGGACTGCGTCACGTGGAACTGGATATCCTTTATCTGATTTCCCATGAAAAGCAGAAAGATACTGCAAAGGATCTGATCGAGATACAGCATTTGTCCAAGGCTCATATTTCGAAATCAGTGGATAATTTAAAGCAGCATGGTTATATTGAACTGATCGCAGATGAGGAAGACCACAGAAGGATACACATTCGCATGACTGGTAAGGCAAAACCTGTGCTGGAAGAATTTGAGCAGATCCGGGCGGATATTTTGGAACGTCTGTTTGCGGGAGTGACAGAAGAAGAACGCAGCTGCTTAAAGCGTGTAATGGGTAAGATTATGAAAAACATTCAGGCAGAACAGGAGGATGGGGTATGAACCAATATGGAGATTTTGGAAAAGAAACGGAAGAACTGATGATGATATGTGAACGTAACGACAGGATCCCGCCGGAGCTGTTTAAAGAGTTCGGTGTAAAACGTGGTTTAAGGGACGTAGATGGAACCGGTGTACTTGCAGGAATCAGCAATATCTCAAGAATTGATGCATTTAAAACAGAAAATGGAAAAAAGATTCCGTGTGACGGACAGCTCTGGTACCGTGGTTATAATGTGATCGATCTGATCCAGGGATTTGAAGGGAAACGTTTTGGATTTGAGGAAGTGGCATATCTTCTTTTGTTTGGTGAACTGCCGGATACTGCAAAATTAGGAGCATTCAAGAGCATGCTCGAAGAGTGCAGACAGCTTCCGACAAACTTTACCAGAGATGTCATTATGAAGGCACCGAGCAAGGATATCATGAATTCACTGACAAGAAGTGTGCTGACACTTGCTTCCTATGATGAGACGATCGCAGACCAGGAACTTCATACACAGTTAGAACAGTGTATCAAACTGATCAGTGTATTTCCGATGCTTGCGGTATACGGCTACCATGCATATAACCATTATATCTGTGATGACAGCCTTTATATCCATCGTCCGCAGGAGGGGCTGTCTGCAGCAGAGAATCTGCTTCTTATGCTCCGACCGGATAAGGCATACACGGAACTGGAAGCGCGCGTGCTCGATATAGCACTGGTGCTTCATATGGAGCATGGTGGAGGAAATAACTCTACATTTACAACAAGAGTTGTAACATCCTCCGGATCTGATACATATTCTGTCATGGCAGCAGCACTTTCTTCCCTGAAAGGACCAAAACACGGTGGTGCCAATATCAAGGTTGTAGAAATGATGGATGATATGAGAAGCCATGTAAAGGACTGGGGAGACAGGGATGAAGTTAAAAACTACTTAGAGCAGCTTGTTGACAAACAGGCATTTGACCGCAAAGGCCTGATCTATGGCATGGGCCATGCCGTTTATTCGCTTTCTGATCCGAGAGCACGCGTGTTCAAAAGTTTTGTGGAACGGCTTGCTGTGGCAAAGGGAAGGGAAAAAGATTTTGCACTTTACAGTATGGTGGAGAATCTTGCACCGGAAGTGATCGCAGAAAAACGTCATATTTACAAAGGAGTTTCAGCAAATGTTGATTTTTACAGTGGATTTGTATACAGCATGTTAGACATTCCGTTAGAACTTTATACACCGATCTTTGCGATCGCCCGTATTGTCGGATGGAGTGCACATCGTATGGAAGAACTGGTAAATATGGATAAGATCATTCGTCCTGCATACCGGAGCATTATGCCGGAGAAAGTGTACGTGCCGTTAGAAGAGCGAGAACAGTAACAAAAAATGAGCAGAAGAAAGATTATTCTTCCTTCTGCCCGTTATTTTTTTTGATCATCTTATATACAAAGGAATATGCCCAGACCAGAACTGGGATGATCACAGTTGCATAAACCGAAGCCATCAGCATATCCATGTAGTTCTCATTGGAAGAGAGCGCACAGAAAATGGTGGAAATATAAAGCCCGGCTAAGATGACGGCGCCGGAAATGGCGAGGATACGTTTTATTTTTTTCAAAGTAAGACCTCCAGTTTTATATATGTTTACCGGCATGATGTGAGTCAAAGACAGACAAAATACCGCAGCTGTACTAAGATTATCCTAGCCGAAAGTATCAGAAGAGTCAAGAAAAATAAAGACGGCATGAAATGCAAACATCATAAATTAATGAATTGCAAAAACAGTGGATGTTTGCTATAATAGTACATGCATGTTAAATGCAACCACAATTCACATAGAAAACGAGGAAACAGACTATGGCATTATTAGAACAGTGGCAGAAAATTGCCTATAATGAGAAAACAGACAGAGGGGAATTACAGAGATTCTGGCAGAGATATTTCCTTTTGGAAAAAGGCGTATATGAGAAGCTTCTTACAAACCCGGATGAGAAGGTTGAGGGAACTGTAAAAGAGCTTGCTGATAAATATAATCTGAGCATCATGGAGATGACAGGTTTCCTGGATGGAATCAATGACAGTTTAGTAGAGCCGAATCCAATCGATACCATGGAGGAGGATACAAAAGTAAGCCTTGCATTTGATAAAGAAAAATTATACAAGAACATGGTAGATGCAAAGGCTGACTGGCTGTATGAGCTTCCTCAGTGGAATGAGATCTTCGATGGTGAGACAAAAAGAAGACTGTACTTAGAGCAGAAGAAGTCTGGAACTGTTATTGTTGGCAAAAAGATCGGACGTAACGATCCATGCCCATGCGGATCTGGCAAGAAATATAAATACTGCTGTATGAATAAATAAGTAAAACAAAATCCCGGTGTTTTGAAGATTATCAGAACACAGGGATTTTTATGTATCTGAAAGGAGAACATTGTATGAAAAAATTAAAAGAATTTTTTGCAGATATGACAGAGAGCGTTTCTGTTACAAAACTGGATGGAACTTTGATCGTTGCAATAGCAGCACTCTCCGGTGTGATCATCGGAATGTTGATCTCACCGCGCAAGAATGCAAAATATGGCTGTGATAATGGCACAACTTATATCACCAACAATGGAGAAGAGGACGACTGGGACTGGGATGAAGAGGACCGGGAATAAAATTTTATGATAAAAATCCGGATATTGTCAAAAAAATATGCTCTCTAATCTGCCGGAAAGGCATAAATTTCCCCAAAAGAGAGAAACTAATACCAGACAGTCAGATCATTGCGAAAGAAATGATAAAAATACGAAAGACTGTCCCCTTTTTATAAGGGATGAAAGGAGAAAAAATGACAATTCTGGATTGTTCAGTTACAGGCTGTATTTACAATGAGGCAAACTGTTGCCACAAAGGCAGTATCAAAGTGGAGGGAGAAGACGCAAAAGAATGTGAAGATACCTGCTGTGGAAGTTTTGTGGAGCGTGGGGATAAATGCGCAAAGAATGTAACGAAAGATGCACCGAAAAATATTGATGTATCATGCTGTGCTACAAATTGTGTCTTCAATAAGGCAGAAAAGTGTGATGCAGAGCATATTGGTATCGCGGGCGGTGATGCATGTAACTGCAGGGATACAGAATGTGCAAGTTTCTGCTGTAATTCATAACAACAGATTTGCATGGAAAACCGGAGATTTGTATTGGAAAGTCTCCGGTTTTTCTTATGGTAGATATAAAATCCGACACAGAACGTACAGAAAATGTTCAGAAATTCTTAACTTGTATTTCAATCAGATGGGACGTATAATGCGAGTAGGAAATAAGTCATGATCATAGCTTACATTTTTGTATGACAGGGATGTACTGGAATGGGAGGCTTTTAGAATGAGGAAAAAATCTCATATTTCTCTTGCGAAATATATCGTAAACAGTCTTGACGACAAAGAATTAAAAAAACATAGGTTGTCGTTTTACATTGGAAGTGTTCTTCCTGATATCAAACCTTCTTTTGTTTATAAAAGGCATGAGATCAATGGAACGTTCCCTTATGTGAAAAAGCATATTGCCCGGTTGTCGGAAGGACAGAAGGTTATGAATAAAAAGGGTGGAAAATATTACAGGGATTTAGGACAGGTCAGTCATTATCTTGCAGATTATTTTACATTTCCACACAACAAAATATATCCGGGAGGATTCAAGGATCACTGCTCTTATGAAGAAAAATTAAAACGTGATCTGAGATCTTATATCAAAAGCGGGGAAGCTGAGAGACAACATGTGCCGGGTGGACATTTTATGGATGCAAAAGCTCTCTGCGATTATATCCAGAAAGCGCATGATGATTATATTGAGCGAAAACATGATGTTTCAGATGATATTACACATATTGTTGAGGTGAATCGTAAGGCGATTGAAGGAATGATAGAAGTTCTTGCGAGAAAGAGCGAAAATCACCGTCTGAAACACTCATAAAGTGGAAAATTGCAATAGCTGCTGTCGAAAAATGGGGAGAAGTGGCATGCTGTTTTGATTGATTTTTGCATGATTTAGGAGTAATATGTAAATATCAGAGAAAAGGGTGTCATAAGTACTATAAACCGCCAGCAACGCGATGAAAGTGGCATAGGAATCTTGGCAGTTAAGGAGGATTCATATGAACAGAATCGAAGAAATTCAAAGAGAAATTGAGTCTGTCAGATCAGAACTCAATCAATCATTTTTACAGAACGATGAATTCGAGGAATATTATCGAAAAAGTACGGAACTAGACAAGCTGATCGAAGAATACTTAGAGAGAAAACAGCAGGTACAGATGAGCTGACAGACAGTCGAATATGGAAAATATTATTTATAAGAACGATAGGACAAAGGTACTACCGTTCTTTTTTTGTGCAACAAATTAGCGACATTACCATAAAAAACCACTGGAAAATCAAGGAAATTCTTGATTTTTTCTTAAGAGTGGTTTAAGATGTATATAAATGTGGAGGAAAGTGGTACGAAATGGTACAAAGTGGTAGATGAGATCCTGTTTGGTGGAAGATCAGATCTTTAGGATTTTAGTTCCACTTAAAGGCAGGTGTTTGTGTTATGTTCATGGGAGAATACAATCACACAGTGGATCCAAAAGGCAGACTGATCATCCCTGCAAAGTTCAGAGAGCAGCTTGGCGATGAATTTGTAGTGACAAAGGGATTGGATGGATGCTTATTTGTGTATACCAAAGAAGAGTGGCACAACATCGAAGAAAAGTTCCGGGGGATTTCCATGACCTCTAAGGACGCCAGAAAATTTTCGCGTTTTTTCTTCGCAGGAGCAGCGGCACTAGAACTGGACAAGCAGGGAAGAATTTTACTTCCGCCGGTTTTGAGGGAATACGCTGATTTACAAAAAGATGTCGTCTTAGTCGGCGTGCTGAGCCGTGTGGAAATCTGGGATAAAGACAGATGGCTGGAAAATACTTATGATGAGGACGAGATGGATGATATCGCAGAACATATGGCAGAGTTAGGATTTAGCATTTAGAGGTGAGGACAGTGGAATTTCATCATTATTCTGTATTATTAAATGAGACAATCGAAAATTTAAATATCAGACCGGATGGAATCTATGTGGACGGAACCTTAGGCGGTGGCGGACATTCTTATCAGATCCTGAAGCATTTGGGGGAAAATGGAAGACTGATCGGCATTGATCAGGATGCAGATGCGATCAGGGCAGCCGGGGAACGCCTTACAGAGTTTGGAAATAAAGCGACACTGATCCGCAGCAACTATGCCAATATGAAAGAAGAACTGCACGCGATCGGAGTGGACAAAGTAGACGGTATTGTACTTGACCTTGGTGTCTCTTCCTTCCAGTTAGATACACCAGAGCGTGGATTTACTTACCGGGAACCGGATGCACCGCTTGATATGCGTATGGATGACAGACAGAGCCAGACAGCAAAAGATATTGTCAATGGATACAGTGAAATGGACTTATACCGTATTATCCGTGATTACGGGGAAGATAAATTTGCAAAAAATATTGCAAAACATATTGTAGCGGAACGTCAAAAGAAAACGATCGAGACAGCAGGAGAACTGACAGCTATTATACGGGCAGCTATTCCGATGAAAGTACAGGTAACCGGAGGGCATCCGGCAAAGCGTACATTTCAGGCGATCCGTATTGAGTTAAATCACGAACTTGAAGTGCTTAGAGATCATTTAGATGAGATGATCGATCTTTTGAATCCGGGTGGAAGGATCTGCATTATTACATTCCATTCGTTAGAAGACCGTATTGTAAAATCAAATTTTAAGAGAAATGAAAACCCATGTACCTGTCCGAGTGATTTTCCGGTCTGTGTCTGTGGAAAAGTTTCAAAAGGAAAAGTGATTACAAGAAAGCCGATTCTTCCATCGGAGAAGGAACTGGAAGAAAATTCGAGGTCAAAAAGTGCAAAACTTCGTGTATTTGAACGAAGATAGTTAGGGAGGAATATTATGAGAGATCAGACGGAGAGGAGAGCTTCCGGAAGAAATTATTATGTGGATGGCAATACGGTGCGCCGCATGGAAGCAGTACCTGATTACCGAAGAGAAAGACGGGAAAGAGAAGAAAGAGAACGGGAAGAACAACTGCGTAGAAGAAAACGTCAGGTAAGAAGAAATCAGGAACGTCAGCTTCGGATGAGCAAGAGTTATGTGATATTTCTTACCATGGCAGTGATCGTATTTGGCGTATTTGCAGGAACCTACATAAAAATACAGTCAGATATGACGGCAAGAATGAATACGATCAGCAATTTAGAAAGCCAGATCGCTGATTTAAAGGCAGATAATGATGAGGCATATAAGAGAATCCGTATGTCTGTAGACCTTGACAGTGTCAGGGAAAAAGCATTAAATGAGCTTGGAATGTCATATGCAAAAGAATCCCAGATTATCTATTATACTGTTGACAATGATGATTTTATGAACCAGTACAGTGAAATACCGCAGAAATAGAATGCATGTTTTGATACTGTGATATAAGAAATGCAGGGGTAAGGATGGCAGCAAAGAGAAGAAGAAAACCATGGTTGAAGTTTCCGAGACGCATGCAGAAAAAACTGGTCGTTATGTTCAGTGCAATTGCAGTTTTACTGACAGGGCTGATCGGGAGACTTATGTATATTGAACATACCAGCGGTGATAAATACGAAAAAATTGTTTTGTCACAGCAGGAATATGACAGTCAGACCATTCCGTATCAGAGAGGCGATATTGTGGACAGCAAGGGTACTGTACTTGCAACCAGTATCGCCGTTTATAATGTCATTTTAGACTGTTCGGTCATGACCAGCAAAGAGGAGTATATTGAGCCTACAATTCAGGCGCTTACAAGCTGCTTTGAGGATATGGACAGCAATACATTGTATGGTTACGCGAAAGAGCAGAATGACAGCCGTTATATCGTGCTGAAGAAAAAGGCATCTTACGAAGAAATACAGCCATTTGTTGAAATGCAGGAAGCTGTGGATGAAAAAGGAAAAAAGATAAATCCCAATATCAAGGGTGTGTGGTTTGAAAAGGAATATCAAAGGGAATATCCGTATGGTGCACTTGCGAGCTCTATTGTAGGATTTACAGCTTCCGGAAACGTTGGTGTGAACGGTCTTGAACAGTATTACAATGAAACTTTAAACGGTGTGGATGGAAGAGAGTACGGATATTTAAATACAGATAATAACTTTGAAAAGACCATCAAAGCTGCGAAAAATGGTAACACAGTTGTGTCTACGATCGATTCCCATATCCAGTCTGTGGTAGAACAAAAGATTGCAGATTTTAATGAAGCCTATACCGGGAATTACCGCGAGGGAGAGCCTGGGGCTAGCCATGTCGGAGTACTGGTCATGAATCCGAATAACGGGGATGTTCTTGCAATGGCTAATTATCCGAATTATGATCTGAGCAATCCAAGAGATCTTTCGGCATATTATACGCAGGAAGAGATTGATGCAATGGACGAAGATACACAGATGGATGCCTTGAATAAAATCTGGCAGAATTTCTGTACAACATATACTTATGAACCTGGATCTACTGCAAAACCATTTACGGTGGCGGCAGGACTTGAAACGGGCAAGGTTTCGACGGGAGACAGTTTTTACTGTGATGGATATGAGCATGTGGGTGGACATGATATCCACTGTGTAAACAGAAGCGGACATGGGATGGAAACACTTGAACAGACACTTATGAATTCCTGCAATGATGCGATGATGCAGATATCCTATCGTCTGGGGAGTGATATTTTCACCAGATATCAGCAGATATTTGGCTTTGGACAAAGAACGGGGATCGATCTTCCAGGAGAAGCAAGAACAGATTCCCTGATCTATACGGCAGATAATATGGGACCAGTCGATCTTGCAACCAATGCGTTTGGACAGAATTTCAATACGACGATGATACAGCTTGCCACGGCATATTGTTCTCTGGTCAATGGTGGAAGTCTTTATCAGCCGCATGTTGTGAAAAGGATAACGGATGAAAGCGGAAATACGATCAGTGAAGTGACACCAACCCTTTTACGGGAGACGGTATCGAAGTCAACGAGTGATGCCTTAAAACAGTATATGTATTCTACGGTCACAGGCGGTACTGCAGTAACTGCAAAGGTAGATGGATATTCCATGGGAGGAAAAACCGGTACAGCCCAGAAAGCAGGACGTGATGGCATTAATTATCTGGTGTCGTTTATCGGATTTGCGCCGGTGGAAGATCCGCAGTTTGTCATTTACTGTGTTGTGGATGAACCGAATGTTGCAGAACAGTTCCACAGTACTTATGCACAGAATATCGTAAGAGAGATCTTAGAGGAGGTTCTTCCTTATATGAATATATACCGGGATGAAGATACTACCGGTATTCATGAAGGATGGGGAATCAAAGGTGAAGACGAAGGCGATGTCGGTGATGTGACGGCAGCCGATGTTGCAAACTCTACGGCTGAGGAGAGTCTGGATGTGCCGGATACGACGGATGAACTGCCGGAGAATACGGGGGAACAGCCAGCCGAAGATATTGATCCGGGGGCAGATGAAGGTCAGCAGTAAAGAAAAGTATAAAACAAAATACATAACCTCACAAAAGTAAGAATAAAATGCTATGAAAACTTTTGTGAGGTTTTTATATATGCAGCAGGAACTTCCTTTTTATAGAAGTAAAACATTTCATCGGAAAAAGATCATGGTAATGTTTACGGTTGTATTTCTGGCACTTTTATTTTTACTTGGAAGACTGGTGTATCTTATGATATTTTGCTCCGGATATTATGGACAAAAGGCGCAGAATCTGCATGAGAGGGAGCGTGATATTAAGGCAGCGAGAGGAAAAATTTTAGACAAAAACGGTGTGGTACTTGCAACTAATAAGTCGGTCTGCACCATATCGGTCATACACAGCCAGATCGAAGATAAAGAGGCAGTGATCACTGCACTGGTAAAAGAACTTGAACTACCGGAGAAAACAGTGCGGAAACGTGTGGAAAAGGTGAGCTCCATAGAGCGCATAAAGACAAATGTCCCAAAAGAGACAGGAGATAAGATACGGGCATATAAACTTCCGGGGATCAAAGTAGACGAAGATTATAAGCGGTATTATCCCTACGATACGTTAGCATCAAAAGTATTGGGATTTACGGGTGGTGATAACCAGGGAATTGTGGGACTTGAAGTAAAGTATGATTCTTATCTTCAGGGGACGAATGGGAAAATACTTACACTTACAGATGCAAGGGGGATTGAGATTGAAAATGCAGGGGAGACGAGACTTGAACCGGTCAACGGATACGACCTTAATATTTCCATGGACTATAATATACAGTTATACTGTGAACAGGCGGCAGAGAAGACCTATATCAAAAAAGATGCAAAATATGTGTCTGTTATTGTGATGAATCCGTCAGATGGAGAAATCTATGCGATGGTAAATTATCCGGAGTTTCATCTGAATGATCCGTTTACACTGATCAATGAGGAAAATGTTCCTGCGGAGAAAAAACAGGATCTTTTGAACCAGATGTGGAGAAATCAATGTATCAGTGATACTTATGAACCGGGTTCCACATTTAAGATCATTACAGCGGCAGCAGCATTAGAACAGGGAGTCGTTAAGCTGACGGATAATTTTTACTGTCCCGGATATAAACTGGTGGAGGACCGGAGGATACGGTGTGCCAAGACGACCGGACATGGGGCAGAAACGTTTGAAACAGGAATTATGAATTCATGTAATCCGGTATTTATCGAACTTGGAGAAAGACTTGGGGTTGACAATTTTTATAAGTATTTCAGACAGTTTGGACTGCTGTCGAAAACAAATGTGGATCTGCCCGGAGAAGCGGCAACGATCATGCACAAAAAAGAAAATGTCGGTCCGGTAGAGCTTGCAACCATATCGTTCGGGCAGTCCTTTCAGATCACGCCGATGCAGCTTGTGACTACTGTTTCTTCTATTATAAATGGGGGACACCGTATCACGCCGCATTTTGGGGTAAAAATCACAGGAGAAGGGGGAAATGAGGTAGAAACATTGAGCTATGAAACAAAAAATGACATCTGCAAGGAAGAAACGTCGGAAACAATGCGTTATCTGTTAGAGAGGGTTGTCTCTGATGGCAGTGGAAAGAATGCTAAAATAGAAGGTTTTTCCATTGGAGGAAAAACTGCTACTTCACAGACACTTCCAAGGAGTGAACATAAATACATCTCGTCATTTCTTGGATTTGCCCCTGCGGATGATCCGAAAGTTTTAGTGCTCGTTGTAATCAACGATCCGAAAGGAACTTATTACGGAGGGCAGATCGCGGCACCTGTTGCAAAAGAAATTATGGAAAACATTTTGCCGTATCTTGCGAAATGATAAAAAATGACGTATACTATTGTGTTGTTAAAAAAGTACATGAGCGCAAAACCGGCGCAAGAATGGAGATTATTATGACATATGAAATTGTAATACCGGTAATTATTGCATTCGCAATCAGTGCACTGTTAGGACCAGTTGTGATTCCTTTCTTAAGAAGACTCAAGGTAGGTCAGACAGAACGAAAAGAACTTGAATCCCATTTAAAGAAAAACGGAACCCCGACAATGGGGGGACTGATGATTCTTGCAAGTATTATCATAACATCCCTGTTTTATGTCAAAGATTATCCGAAGATCATTCCGATTCTGTTTATGACAGTCGGATTTGGTGTGATCGGATTTTTGGATGATTATTTAAAAGTTGTGCTGCGCCGTTCAGATGGACTGCTGGCATGGCAGAAGATGATTCTTCAGATCATTGTCACAGGTGTATTTGCTGTATACATGGTGAAATATTCCGGTGTGGCACTTACCATGCTGATCCCGTTCTCAGGGGGAAAATACTTAGATCTTGGATGGCTGGCAATTCCGGTTCTGTTTTTTGCGGTAGTCGGCACCGTAAACGGAACGAATTTTACGGATGGACTTGACGGATTAGCATCAAGCGTTACGATCATGGTTGCAACATTCTTTTCAGTTGTAGCAATCGGAACTAATGCAGGAATTGCACCGATCACCTGTGCTGTTGTGGGGGCACTGCTTGGATTTTTACTGTTTAATGTATATCCGGCAAGTGTATTTATGGGAGATACCGGATCTCTGGCACTGGGTGGCTTTGTAGTATCAACAGCATATATGATGCAGATGCCTCTTTTTATTCTGATCGTGGGTCTGATCTACCTGGTGGAAGTTTTATCCGTTATCATTCAGGTGACTTATTTTAAGAAAACCGGCGGGAAGCGTATTTTCCGTATGGCACCGATTCATCATCATTTTGAACTTGGCGGATGGTCTGAGACAAGAGTTGTTGCTGTATTTTCTATCACGACAGCAATTTTGTGCCTGATCGCACTGCTTGCAATGTAATAAAAATCACATGTGGAAATGGAGTAATGCATGGATCTGACAGGAAAACAGGTATTGGTGGCAGGACTTGGAAAAAGTGGGATTGCCGCCGGGGCGTTACTAAAGAAACTTGGGTGCAGCGTCTTTCTGTTCGATGAAAACAAAAAATTCGATACTGCTGCCTGGAAAAAAACGTATCCGGTATTTTCGGACTGCCCGTTGTGGGTAGGAGAATTGCCGGATGAGGCAGTTGATAAAATGGAGCTTGCTGTGGTAAGCCCAGGCATACCGCTTGATTCTTTGGCAATGCAAAAGATACATAATGCCGGCATACCGATATGGGGAGAGGCAGAACTTGCATACCGGCTTGCAAAAGGGCGGGTTGCAGCAATTACGGGTACAAACGGAAAAACGACAACGACAACACTTGTGGGAGAAATCCTAAAGAAATGTTATCCGGAAGTATTTGTTGTTGGAAATATTGGTATCCCATATACTTCGATCGTTGAAAAAACCACAGAACAGACCATTGCAGTGGCAGAGATCAGCAGTTTTCAGTTAGAAACAATGGAAACTTTCCATCCCTCCGTTTCTGCAATTTTAAATATCACGCCGGATCATCTTGACAGACATCACACCATGGAGGCATATATCCGGGCAAAGGAAAGCATTACAAAGTGTCAGACAATGGATGATGTATGTATACTCAATTATGAGGATGAAATACTTCGTTCTTTTGCAGAAACGCTTAAAACAAAGGTATTGTTTTTCAGCAGCAAAAGATCATTAGCAGAGGGAATATATCTGAAGAATGACGCGATCTGGATAGCTCAGAAGGAAAAAGAACCGGAAAAACTGATAGACATAGATAAACTGAAACTTCTTGGAACACACAATTATGAAAATGTCATGGCGGCTTCCGGTGCTGCGCTTTGCATGGGAGCACCGGCTGATGTGATACAGAGCGTGTTAAAAGAGTTTCAGGGTGTAAAACACCGCATTGAATTTGTGCGGGAATTGCATGGTGTTATGTATTATAATGATTCTAAAGCGACAAATCCGGATGCGGCAATTCGCGGAATCAGGGCAATGAACCGGAAAACGGTGCTCATCGGCGGTGGGTATGATAAAGAACTTGAATTTGATGAGTGGATTGACAGCTTTGAGGGAAAAGTAAAATATCTTTTGTTAATTGGACAGACGAAAGAAAAAATCGCAGAATGTGCACAAAAGCATGGCTTTGGGAATATCGTATGTTGTGATACATTAAAAGAAGCGGTAGACAACTGTTACAGACTGGCAGAAACCGGGGAAGCAGTATTGCTCTCGCCTGCATGTGCAAGCTGGGGAGATTTTAAGGATTATACGCAGCGTGGAGATCTGTTCCGGCAATATGTCATGGAACTGCCGGAATAAAGAATCAGGGTTTGATCAGACAGGTTTTATATAAATGAGGAAAAATTATGGCAAGAAGACGGGAAAATGAAAAAAAACAAAAAGCGATCCGGTATTTTGATTACAGCCTGTTATTTCTGATTATATTTTTGCTGTGCTTTGGGCTGATCATGTTATACAGTACCAGTTCTTATTATGGATCGACAAGATTTAACGATGCAGCATATTATGTGAAAAGGCAGATGTATGCAAGCGCACTTGGAATAGCAGCAATGTTATTTATTTCGAAAATTCCATATAAGTTCTGGATGCAGGTTTCAACGCTTGCGTATTTTGTGGCCTTGACGTTATGTACAGCAGTTATTTTTGTCGGAACAAGTGCAAAAGGACAGTCGCGATGGTTCAGGATCGGACCGATCCAGTTCCAGCCATCTGAGATTGCGAAAATCGCGGTTATAATTTTCCTTGCGACGATCATCTATAAAACACCAAAACGTATTGGTGAATTTAAAAGCCTGGTTAAGATCATGCTTTTTATTCTGCCGATTTTTGCGGTGGTTGCGTATAATAACTTAAGTACGGCAATTATTATCCTTGGAATTGCTGTCTGCATGTTATTTGTTGCAAGTCCGAAATATTTACAGTTCATCATCATGGGAATAGGAGTAGGTCTGGCTGGCACTCTGTTTATTCTGCTGGCATCTTACCGTGCAGAGCGTGTTATGATCTGGCTGCATCCGGAGGACTATGAAAAAGGGTATCAGACGCTGCAGGGATTATATGCGATCGGTTCCGGAGGGCTTTTTGGCAAAGGATTGGGAGAGAGTATGCAGAAACTGGGATTTATCCCGGAGGCACAGAATGATATGATCTTTTCTGTTATATGTGAAGAACTTGGTCTTTTTGGCGCAGTCTGTCTGATATTGTTGTACCTGCTTATTATCTGGCGTCTGATGATCATTGCAAATAATGCCTCTGATCTTTATGGAGCATTGATCGTAGTTGGAATTATGGCGCATTTGGCGATTCAGGTATTACTCAACATTGCGGTTGTTACGAATACAATTCCAAATACGGGTGTATCACTGCCGTTTATCAGTTATGGAGGAACATCCATATCGATTTTGTTGGCAGAGATGGGTCTGGCGCTTTCTGTATCGAGGGGAATTAAATTAGAGGTTGCCTGATTATGAGAATCAAAGAACAGAGAAAAAGAAAAAAAAGAAGAAAAATTGGAGCCTGTATATTCTTAGTGGTTCTGATGCTGGCAGCACTTACTGCACTGATCGTGGTAAAGGTGTTTACAGTTCAGAATGTGGTTGTAGAAGGAAACAGTCTTTATTCAGCCGATCAGATTAAAAATATGGTGCTGGATGATGATTATTCGTGGAACAGCCTGTATGTAGACCTGAAATACCGGTTTGTGGACATCGGAGAGGTGCCGTTTGTAGATACAATGGAAATTTCACTGGATGATCCACATACACTGCGGATTTCTGTTACGGAAAAAGGCATTCTCGGAAGTTTCTATATAGATACACTTGGGCAGTATGCATATTTTGATAAAGACGGATTTGTTGTGGAAACTTCATCGGATGTAATCGAGGGAGTGCCAAAGATCACAGGCGTTACCTGCGACAGTGTGGTTTTATATGAAAAACTGCCGCTTGAGGATTCGAATCTGCTGAGAAATCTTCTGACATTGACACAATTATTGAAAAAATATGAGCTGGAACCGGAAGAGATCCATTATGACAGTGCAATGCAGCCACAGCTTACCTACGGAACGATTACAGTCAATGTTGGTTCAGAGGATTATCTGACACAGAAAATTGCAAGACTTTCCGCAATTATGCCACAACTGTCGGGACTGTCCGGTATACTTCATTTAGAAACATGGACGCCGGATACGACAGATATTGTGTTTGACCGTGCAGATCTGTAAAAAAAAGTGTAATCTTTTTTGAAAAATCAGTTGATTAATTGTAAGAAAAATTATATTATAGTGTATATGAGTTTTTTAGCTGTAAATTTTTAAGCTAAATGAAGGAGGAACTACCTTGCTGGAGATTAAGACAACAGAAGCGGATACCAGTGCAAAGATCATCGTGATCGGAGTAGGAGGAGCTGGTAATAATGCTGTAAATAGAATGATTGATGAGAGTATCGGGGGAGTCGAGTTTATCGGGGTAAACACGGATAAACAGGCTTTGGCACTCTGCAAAGCACCGACACTGATTCAGATCGGTGAGAAGCTGACGAAAGGACTTGGAGCTGGAGCACAGCCTGAGATCGGTCAGAAAGCCGCTGAGGAGAGCATGGAAGAATTATCTGCAGCAGTAAAAGGCGCGGATATGGTTTTTGTAACCTGTGGTATGGGCGGTGGAACCGGAACAGGTGCAGCACCGGTTGCTGCTAAGATTGCAAAAGAGCAGGGAATCTTAACGGTCGGCGTTGTGACAAAGCCATTTAAATTTGAAGCAAAACAGCGTATGTTAAATGCACTTTCCGGTATTGACCGTTTAAAAGAGAGCGTTGATACTCTGATCGTGATCCCGAATGACAAACTTTTGGAGATTGTTGACAGACGTACAACTATGCCGGATGCTTTGAAGAAGGCTGACGAAGTGTTGCAGCAGGCTGTTCAGGGAATTACAGACCTCATTAATCTGCCTGCATTGATCAATCTTGACTTTGCCGATGTTTCCACAGTTATGAAGGACAAGGGTATGGCACATATCGGTATTGGTAATGCAAAGGGTGATGACAAGGCGATCGAAGCAGTTAAACTTGCAGTTGCAAGTCCACTGTTAGAGACAACGATCAATGGTGCATCTCATGTTATCATTAATATATCCGGTGATATTTCCCTGATGGATGCGAACGATGCCGCAAGTTATGTTCAGGATCTTGCAGGTGATAATGCCAATATTATTTTCGGTGCGAAGTATGATGAGTCCATGACAGATGAAGCAACCATCACGGTTATCGCAACAGGACTTGAGAATGCCCAGGCGGCACCAAAGAGCAAGATCATGCCGGATCTCCGTTATGGAAATACTGCGAACGTTACAAGACCGGTTGGAACACCTGGAATTAACAGACAGGCAGCAAATCTTGGTGCAAGTGTACAGGCACATACGCAGACACAGGCAACAACACCGACATTCTCCGGTATCCAAAGACCACGCCAGCCAGAGAGTACGGTACAGCCGATGGATATTAAAATCCCGGATTTCCTTAAAAATTCAAGAAAATAAATATAAGATAATTATGTACATCAGAAAAGAGATTTATGCATTGACAAAATGTGTAGATCTCTTTTTTCGTATAGCACAGATGATCACTTGTCGAAAATAAGGGATGATTTTTAGGATTTGCAGTTCCTGTTTTGACAAAAAAGTAATGTTATACGTTTTATAATGGCAGTAAAGATGCAAAAGAATCTGAGAAAAGAGGTGAGGCGAGATATATGTATTTTATGCAGATGTGTTCCTGCTTGAAAATCTGTTCATGGATTATATGGCAATACTTGGATGCAACTGTCTGCTGAAACGGAGAATACATGCCGGGCGGTTGTTTGCAGTATCGCTTATATTTTCGCTGTTTCATCTGTTTCTGGTTTGTTTTATAAGAAACAGGATACTGTATTTGCTGATCGCACATTTTGTTTTAAATACGGGGATGGTATTTTTGTGTTTTGGCTGGGAAGGAAAGCGCAGCTATCTGGAAAACTGGGTTGTAACCTATTTTATGTGTGTGATACAGGGAGGAGCACTGGAATGGCTCTTAGAACAGCAGATATTTACACAAAATGAGGTTTTACAGATATTTGTTGTGACGGCGGCAGTGGTTACGGCAGTGATCTGTTTTGGAGAAAGACGCATTTACGGAAATCATATATATCCTGCGGAGTTAAAAAAAGGGGAAAGACATATCAGACTGCATGCATACTGGGATAGCGGAAATCAGCTGATGGACCCGTATACAGGACAGGAAATCAGTATTTTATCGGAAACCACAGCAGAAAAGATCTTTTCAAAGGAAAAAGATCTGGTACGGTTTGTGCCCTATCGGTCACTGGGAGAAAAGAATGGGTTAATTGCGGTAACAAATGTGGATGAAATGATAATTTTCCAGGGAAAACATGCGGTAAAGATCCAGAATGCGGCGATCGGAACGGCAGATAAAATGTTATTTGACGGTAAGGAATATGAAATGATTCTGAATGCATCAAGCATTATGCCGCATGGCATATAGTGTGAAAATAAAAATTAAGGTGGAATTGGGAATGTACATAAAATTTGCGATACCAAAGATAAGAACAATGATATTTCCTGGTATTTTTCGAAAGAAAAAGAATGAAGTGCATTATATCGGAGGTGCAGAGGTACTTCCACCGCCACTTGCAGGTGAAGATGAGGCGGTATGTATAGAGATGCTCACAAGTGATGAAAGCGGGCAGCTTGCGAGGAAACGCCTGATCGAACACAACCTGAGACTTGTGGTTTATATTGCAAAGAAATTTGATAATACCGGTGTTGGGGTGGAAGACCTGATCTCGATCGGCACGATCGGCCTGATCAAGGCGATCAACACATTTAATCCAGGAAAAAACATTAAACTGGCGACCTATGCATCGAGATGTATTGAAAACGAAATCCTGATGTATCTGCGGCGAAACAGTAAAACAAGAATGGAAGTGTCTATTGATGAACCCCTAAATGTTGACTGGGATGGAAATGAACTGCTGCTTTCAGATATTTTAGGAACTGACGAGGACGTGATCTACCATGACATTGAAACGGATGTGGAACATCGGCTGCTTAAGACCGCAATTGGAAAGCTTTCCGGAAGGGAACGGATGATCATTGAACTGCGGTTTGGATTAAACACGATTGACGGTGAAGAAAAAACACAGAAGGAGGTTGCGGATATGCTTGGTATTTCCCAGTCTTATATATCCAGACTGGAAAAAAAGATCATGGGAAGATTGAAAAAAGAAATCGTGCGTCTGGAATAAAACACCATTTTATGTTGTTGTGCAAAATGACAAAATGATTAAAAAATTTATAAAATATGAAATAATATTGTGCATATAGCTGAAAAATAGTATAATGAAAGAAAAGCAGACAGAATGGGGGACTTCATATGGTATTGGAATTTTTAGGCGCAGCACATGAGGTAACGGGCAGTTGTCATTATCTGTCATTTGCAGATAAGCATATACTGGTGGACTGTGGAATGGAACAGGGACCGGATCTATACACGAACCAGGATATACCGGTTAATGCGGCAATGATTGATTATGTGTTTGTGACACATGCACATATTGACCATTCCGGATTATTGCCTCTTTTATACAATCATGGTTTTCGCGGCAAAATTTACTGTACGTTAGCGACTAATGAACTGTGTAACATTATGCTCAAAGACAGCGCACATATCCAGATGTTTGAGGCAGAGTGGCGTAACCGGAAGGCAAAACGAGCCGGAAAACCGGAAATAGTTCCTCTTTACGATATGAATGATGCGATGAGCGTGCTGAATCATTTTGTGCCGTGTGATTATCAGAAAAAGATTAAAGTCTGTGACGGACTTGAAGTAAGATTTGTGGATGCCGGTCATCTGCTTGGATCTTCAAGCATTGAAATGTGGGTACAGGATGATGACGGAACAGAGGTAAAACTGGCATTTTCCGGAGATATCGGGCCGGGCAACCGTCCGCTTATCAAGGATCCGGAATATATCAAAGATGCCGATTATGTGATCATGGAGTCAACTTACGGTGACAGAAAACACAATACACCTCTGGATTTTGCGATCGCCCTTGCGAAAGTGATCAAAGAGACGCTGTATGAACGGGGAGGCAATCTGGTCATCCCGGCATTTTCCGTAGGCAGAACGCAGGAGATGCTTTATTTTATACGCAGGATCAAAAGCGAACATCTGCTGCCTGAATTTGAAAATTTTGAGGTATACATAGACAGCCCGTTAGCGGTTGAGGCTACAAGTATCTTTAATAAGAGCGTGGAAGAATGTTTTGATGAAGATGCGAGAGCACTTGTGCAGCAGGGGATTAACCCGATCGGATTTCCGGGACTTAAAATGGCGATCACAAGTGATGAATCGAAGATGATTAACTTTAATGATGATCCGAAAGTTATTATTTCTGCATCCGGAATGTGTGAGGCGGGACGTATCCGCCACCATTTGAAACATAATCTGTGGAGAAAAGATTCCACGATTTTATTTGTAGGATACCAGGTACCTGGAACGCTTGGCTTTTCCCTTTTAAATGGTGCGAAAGAAGTCAGGCTTTTTGGAGAGACGATCGAGGTCGCAGCAACGATCGAGAATCTTCCGGGTATCAGCGGACATGCGGACGTGGAACAGCTTACAAAGTGGGCGGCATCATTTGAAAACAAACCGAAAAAAGTATTTGTGGTACATGGGGAGGATAAAGTCACAGAGCAGTTTGCAGACCATCTGAAAGATGCTCTGGGATATGATGCATATGCACCGTTCCCGGGAGACGCATTTGACCTTGCAACAGGTGAACTGGTGCGTGAAGGTTCCAGGGAACGGGCAGAGAAAAAGACGATGGAGAAGAGCCGTGCGTCAAGCAATGTATTTGCAAGACTGCTTGCTGCGGGACAGAGGCTTCTTACGGTTATCAATAAATGCGAAGGAATGCCAAACAAAGAACTTGGTAAATTTGCAGATCAGATCAATGCCCTGTGTAATAAGTGGGAACGTTAAAGCGACAGATAATGACGGATGGATTTTAAGGCGGATTTTTCCAGACGGCTGACCTGAGCCTGTGAGATATGGATCTCGTCAGCCACTTCCATCTGCGTTTTGCCTTCAAAAAAACGAAGTTTTAAAATATAATTTTCGCGTTCGTTCAGCCGGTTAAGAGCGTCGTTTAAGGATAGTTCTTCGATCCAGTTTTCTTCCCGGTTTTTTTTGTCGCTGATCTGATCCATGACATAGAGTGTGTCACCGCCGTCAGTATAGACCGGATCATAAAGACTGAGCGGGCTTTGTATGGCATCAAGGGCAAAGACAATATCCTCTTTGGAAATGCCGGATTCGGCTGCGATTTCGTCAAGAGTCGGTTCTTTGTTTTCAGATTTTGAGAGAATCTCTTTTGTATGGATTGCCTTGTAGGCAGTGTCGCGCAGGGAACGGCTGACACGGATAGAGTTATTGTCGCGCAGGTAGCGCCGGATTTCACCTATGATCATTGGTACTGCGTAGGTGGAGAATTTTACACCGATCGTTGGATCAAAGTTATCGATGGATTTGATCAGACCGATACATCCGATCTGAAAGAGATCATCAACATTTTCGTGGTTGCCGGAAAAACGTTTGATGACACTTAATACCAGTCTGAGATTGCCCTTGATATATGTTTCTCTGGCAGCGTTGTCTCCCTGCTTGATTCGCGCAAACAGAGCATCTTTTTCCTCTTCTTTCAAAATGGGGAGTTTTGCGGTATTGACACCGCAGATTTCTACTTTATAAGAAGCCATGCTGTTTTCCTCCGGAATTTCGTATTTACCATAAAGAGCATGCTTCAAACAGATGAATTTTATTCAGAAATTAACTTTTTTTCCAAAGAGTTTCGTGCTAAAATAAAAAGGTATCAAAAACCAGAACAGAGTGTGGTGCAGTGATGATGAAAGATATGATCGATAAAAGAAATGAGCAGGAACGGATTGCGAGAAGTATTATCAAGTACTGGAATGTGAATTATATTCCGAGAGCACAGACCGATCCAATGAAACAGATGCAGACTGGGGAAACAGAAAGTAAGCAGGAACAGACTGCAGACGAAAATATGCAGGAAGACTACAATAGAGCAACAAATGCATATTCAGGTCAGTATGGTCAGGAGAAAGACTTAGATGGTGTGAAAAGAGAACAGATAGACAAGATCCTTCATGAAAAGGCAGAGAATATCCATCGTCTCTTTGAAAATGGGGGAGTAGAGTAACCGTTATTTATTTTTTGCATATGATATCATAAGGAAAATAACAGAGGAATCAGAATGTCTGAAATCATACTTCGCAAATATCATGGGGTTGGCAATGATTATCTGATTTTCGATCCAAAGAAAAATGACGTTGTTTTAAACGAAAGACTGATAAAGCAGTTATGCAGACGTAATATTGGCGTCGGTGCAGATGGGATTTTGTACGGACCGCTTATTGAAGATAAAAAAATTAAAGTACGAATTTTTAATCCGGATGGAAGTGAAGCTGAAAAAAGCGGCAATGGCATCCGGATTTTTTCAAGATATTTAAAAGATGCCGGCTATGTAAAAGAAAAAAAGTATTATCTGACCACAAAGGCGGGGGATACGCTTGTAACTTTTCTGGATGATGCTGGAGAGCGCATGCGTGTGGATATGGGATATGCGGTATTTGAGGCAGAACAGATCCCGGCACTTGGATTTGAAGGAGAAGTCGTGGGAGAATCGATATTTTTCTGCGATAATTTTTATAATGCAACCTGTGTATCCATGGGCAATCCTAACTGTGTTATCATGCTTGAACGGGTAGACCGCAAGAAGGCAATGCAGTTAGGACCGTATGTGGAAAATGCAAAATATTTTCCGAATCGTATCAATATGCAGCTTTGCCAGATCGTGGATGAAAAAAATATACAGGTTGAGATCTATGAACGTGGAGCAGGTTATACGTTTGCTTCCGGCACCGGGGCCTGTGCGGCAGCAGCAGCTTCTCACCGTTTAGGGCTGGTGGGAGATGAAGTGACCGTACATATGCACGGTGGAGATCTTTTTATAGAGTTTGGGGAAGACGGTAGAATTTTTATGACGGGTTCGGTTGTATATATTGGAAAAATTACTGTTGCAGAGCAGTTTTTTTCATGAAAGAGAAAGGAAATGATTTAGATGAAAGAACGGTATCAATTACGTCATGCGGCAGGGGCGTACTGGCTTTTGGATATGGAGCAGGGAAAACAATATAAAAAACCGTTCATGTTAAACGAGTGTGGTGCATATATTTATCGTGCGTATATTTCAGGAATGTCCGAAGATGAGATCGTACAGGCATTTGCAAAAGAATATGAATTATCATTCTCCGGTGCACAAAGTGATGTGAAACAGTTTATGATGGAGTTAAGACAACAGGGTATTATTTGAGGATGGGACAGATATGAACATATTGCTGGTTGGAAATGGCGGAAATTTCATGCGCCTTATGATTAACAGGCTGAATAAAGAAGGACACAGGGTATTCGTTCTGACGGAGGAACCAAAGAAAGGGTATAGTTTAAAGAAAGTATTTGAAGTGTATCATTTTTCGTATGAGGATGCCTGTGTGCGGGAGGTATTAGAGAGCATCATGCCACAGGTGGTTGTTTTTTGGGGGGCATACGACCATAATTTCTCCTGGAACAAGGTGGAAAATACAGCGGCATCCTACGCGGCCGGACTTACGAATATTTTGATGAATTATATAGCTTTAAAGAAAGGCAGATTTGTCTATCTTTCTTCGGAGAGTGTTTTTGATGGTGAAAATGCCCGTCTTATGAAGGAGGACGATCTTACCGGGGCATGCAGCAAGAGAGGGCAGGCAATTGCCATCGGAGAAGAAATCTGTAAAAATTATGCACGGATGGGGAATGACATTGTGGTTCTCCGGCTTGATCATCTGTATGGGGAGATACGAAAGAAAGAAGATACCGATACGATCTGCGCAAAGATGTGCTTAGAGGCTGTAAATACCGGTGAGATCATTGCGTCACAGAATGAAAAAATAATGCTTTTGCACGAGGCTGATGCAGTGGAGTTTATTTACCAGATGATGGTGACAAAGGAGCATAAACACACATTGTATCAACTGTCTTCCGGGGAAAAAATATCACGGTATGACCTTGCTAAGGCAGTTGCTGCGGGAATGAAGACCGGGGTCAGTGTCATAGAAGAAGAAAACGAAAAAGACCGGGAAGTTATGCTTTCCGGTAAAAGATACGAGGAAGAGTTCGGGCTTCGTGTGATTCATCATGCCGGGACTGATGTGGAAAAGATTGCGGCTTATTTTGGCAGGCATGCAGCAGAATTTACGGATATAGTGAGAAAAAAGGGGTATTTGTTTCAAAGATTTGGCAGCAGAACAAAGGAAATCATAACGAATCTGATCCCTTTTATGGAAAACCTTATTTGTTTTATCCCATTTTTTATGTTAAATAACCGGGCAGTTGGAAGTGAATATTTTCAGAATATTGATTTTTATCTTCTGTATGTGCTGTTGTTTGCACTTGTGTATGGACAGCAGCAGGCAACGTTTTCTGCGCTGCTTGCCGTGGCGGGATATTGTTTCCGGCAGATGTATCACAGAAGCGGATTTGATGTCATGCTTGACTATAATACCTATGTCTGGATCGCACAGCTTCTGATCTTAGGTCTGGCAGTAGGTTACTTAAGGGACCAGCTTCGCGCGATGAGAGAGGAACAGCAGCATGAGGTATCATATTTAACCAAGCAGCTGGATGATATTTCAGATATTAATGTCAGCAATGTCAGGGTAAAAGAGATTCTTGCAAATCAGATCGTAAATCAGAATGACAGTTTTGGAAAACTATATGAGATCACGTCAAGTCTTGAGCAGTATGAACCATGTGAGGTACTTTTTTATGCAGCGGAAGTGCTTGCAAGACTGATGGGAAGCAAGGATGTGGCAATTTATACAGTGGCGAACCGTTCTTATGCACGTCTTTTTTCTGCAACATCAGCAAAAGCACGCAGTCTTGGTAATTCGATCAATTACAGCCAGATGGATGCCATGTATACGGTTCTTGCCGGGAAGAAGGTTTATATTAATAAAAATATGGATGAAAGGTATCCGCTTATGGCGAATGCCATTTATTCAGAAGATGAGATGCAGCTGATACTGATGATCTGGGGGATTCCGTGGGAAAGGATGACGTTAGGACAGGCAAATATGCTGACAGTTATCGGCTATCTGATCCAGAATGCGGTGGTGCGTGCAAACCGTTATATTGCCGCGTTAGAGCAGCAGCGATACATACAGGGAACAAATATATTGGAACCGGAAGCCTTTTCATCCCTCGTAAAGGCATATTTAAAGGCAAGGGATAAGGGTCTGACACAGTGTGCACTGCTTTCTGTGGACACAGAGAAAAAAGACCGTGAAGAGACTGGCAGACGGCTTACAAAACTCTTGAGACAAAGTGATTATGTCGGTGAACTTGAAGACGGAAAAATGTATGCACTTCTTGCAAATACCAGTACAAAGGATGCAGATATGGTAAGAGAAAGGTTTGAAAAAGAGGGAGTGTACTGTCAGATTCAGGAGGATATATTTTTATGACAGTTACGGAAAAGAGATTTTGTATCGTCCTTTTGATCAATATGGCGGTTACTATTTTTTACGTGGTATGGAGCAGTCTGGGCAGACGTGAAGGGAAAAAAACAGATATACTGATGAAAGGCATCGTTATGTTTCTGTGTCCGGTGGTGGGACCGTTGTTCTTTTTTGCCGGACTGGTGTTTAATAAGGTCTTTTTCAGACAGAATGTAGATCTTGAGGATGTTATTTTCAGTAAAGAGCGTGTAAAGACACATCTTCGTGCTGATGAGGAGAGGGAAGGAAATTTAGTACCGATCGAGGAAGCACTTGCGATCAGTGATAAGGACAGTTTGAGAACACTGGTAATGAACGTAGTACGTGGAGATGTACAGAATTCCCTGGCATCCATTTCACTTGCATTAAACAGTGAGGACACAGAAACGTCACATTATGCCGCCACGGTATTAAGGGATGCACTGAATGATTTCAGAAAGCGTTCGCAGGAACTTTACCTTCAGATGAAACAGGATGGATGCGATGCGGCAGAAGCAGCATGTATCCTGATCGAGTACATGTATGGAGTTTTGATCCAGGAGGTGTTTCATGAAAAGGAACAGCAGACCTATATTGACATGATGGAAGAGGCATGCAGCTTCCTGAATGAAAAATATCAGGAAAAACTGCAGGTTTCCTATATTGAGGGGCTTTGTATGATGCTTCTTAAGATAAAGGATTTCAAGCGCATGAAATACTGGTGCGATAAGAGCAGGGAACTTTATCCGGAGGAGTTATCAACCTATACCTGCTACTTAAAACTTTATTTTACAGAGGGAAACAAAAAAGATTTCTTTGATGAATTGGAAAAATTAAAAAAATCCGATATTGTAATAGACAGAGAAACATTGGAATTGATTCGTATTTTTAGCTGAAGGAGGTGATGGCAGTGTCGATGAAAGTTCTGACTGTATTACAGTTTATCAGCATTTTTGTGATCTATACCGGGCTTTTTATAGCGGTTCCGGCACTGCTTTTGCATCGCAGGCTGAAAGATGAAATATTTAGTGTCAGGTTTTTCTTTTATATTGTATTAGGTCATTTTTATCTGATCAATCTGGTATTATTTCTTCAATTACTTCATATTTCTGGAAGATTCACACTGATTTTGGGCAGTGTTCTCCCGGTTATTGTATCCTTGATCCGTACGAAAAGAGTTTCACCAAAAAAAATCGGGCACGTCATAGGAAACAGAACATCGCATGTCATCCGGGAGACGCTTGGCATCAAGCTGCTCCTTCTTGAGATAGTCCAGTGGATTGGCAGGAAGGTGAAGAAGCTGTGCAGAAGAATGTGTGGACTGATCATCAGACATTTTGCTGATGGAGTGCTGTTTATTGTATTTACTGCAACGGTTCTTGTGATGTATGGCACCAATATGATCCATACATACGGTTATTGTGCATCCGATATACCTGTGCACAATTACTGGATCAATGCAATGGGAAATAATGATGTATTTGTAGCTGGGATTTATCCGTTTGGATTCCATTGTGTGATCTATTATATTCATGCTGTAACAGGAATAGAAACATATGTTCTACTCCGGCTTTTTTATGTAGTGCAGGTTTTATATATCCATTATGCACTGCTGGCATTTTTGAAAGCATGCTGCAGAACATCATATTGCGCATGGGGAGCTGTGTTTTTTTATGTGCTTGCAGCATTTTTTAACAGGAATACCTATTCCCGTTACTACAGTTCCCTGCCACAGGAATTTGGTATGATATTTATTCTGCCGGGAATTTACTTTATGTTTGCCTTTTTAAGACAGCGGAAAGCAGAAGTGGATCAATGCAGAAAAGAAAAAAATATTGCCGGATTAAAAACCTGGAAGTGCAAAAGTACCCGTTATCTGATGGGATTTGTTGCAGGATTTGGTCTTACACTTATTGTGCATTTTTATGACACCATGGTAGCAGGTCTGTTCTGCATCGGTATCGCAGGGGGATATCTGTTTCGTATTTTTAAGAAGGAATATTTTTTCCGGGTACTTGCGACCGGTATCTTAAGTATTTTCTTAGCAGTGCTGCCGATGGGAATCGCATTTTTACAGGGAACACCATTGCAGGGATCACTTGGCTGGGGACTTAACGTGATCAATGGCAGCAGTAATACAGGCAATGAGGAAGAACAAACAGATGTTACAGATAATGAAAACGAAGAAATGAATACAACGGGTGCACTGAGCCAGGGCACGACGGAAAGCATGGGTCCGGCCGGAAATACAATGAATCAGACAGTGTCCGGTAATAGCACAGACAATGTACAGATGCCGGAAACAACGCAGGTAAAAACGTCAGCGTTTGCTGCGCTGGTGGAAAGGGTACGGTTCCGGATCACTGATATTGCAAAGAACGGTCTGGATTATCTTTGGACGGGAGTGCACAATGTTGTAATGCTTCAGGCAAGTGACCAGTGGATGATGTTCATTTTTGGCTGTGAGGGATTTTGTCTGGCAGGAGGATTATTATTTGTGCTCATTGGAAAACGTGACTACGGATCAATGCTGATGTCCACCGGATTTGGACTGCTGCTTCTGATGATTTTTCTTAGTGCATGGCGTTTTGGACTGCCGCATATTATGGATGCAAGCAGGTGCAGTATATATGTGGCTTACATGATACCGGCAGCGATAGGGCTTGGAGCAGACGGCATAGTGGCACTGGTCTTTGGATTTTTTAAGCATGATATCTGGATGAATCTGGTCTCACTGCTGACCTCAGCCGCCCTGGTTGCGGTACTGGTCAATGGAAACCAGATCCGTACACCGTCGATCGTAACAGCACTGCAGTCAAATTCGGCGATCACTTGTCTGGCAAATATAAAAAGAGAAAACGAAAAGTATAAATATACGATCTGTTCTGCAAATGATGAACTGCGAATGATGGAAGATTATGCGCGTCACGAGGAGACGATCACATTTTTACGAAGTATGGAAGGAAATGCGGTAAACGGAAATCTGACATTGCCGACAGACCGTGTATATTTCTTTATTGAGAAGATACCGCTTGATTATACTGTAGCATATGAGGGAAGCGGACAGCGGATCTCGGAAGAAGGAGCAAAAAAACCGCTGCCGACAGCAAATGATATTTCCGTTTATGAGGGTGAAAACAGATGGATCATAATGTCAAGGATGTATTACTGGGCACAGGCATTTATGGAACTGTATGGAAAAGAAATGCAGGTGTATTATGAAACAGATGATTTTGTCTGTTATGTGGTAGAACAGAATACCTACAGTTTATATGATTTTTCGATTGATTATGGATATAATGAATGACAATAGGATGTTTGAAGATCATATATTCTATTGCCGGCAGAAAAAATAGCAGATGCCAAAAGAGATGGATCTGGAAAGGAAAATGTGATGGTATCCCGGAGAAATTTTGCTACGATCACTATCATGCTCGTTATTTTATTGTTTATGTTTCAGTTTACGGGTGTGATGAAAGATAAACTCAGTAAATATGGAATCAATGAATATCAGGAGAGTGCCCGGACAGAACTTACGGAAAAGGATATGTTTCCTGCATCCGGACAGAGTGAACAAAAAACGGCAAAGGTTTTTTATGCCGGACAGAGTGAAAAAACAAAAAACACGGTAAAATGGTGGTGTACATACAGTAAGCGGGATTTTCAGACCGCAGACTCCCTGAATGTTATCATGGATGATGAAGATGATCTGCCGGATGTTCTGGTCTTAGATGGAACATATCTGGAAAACAGGGAGAATATAAATGCGGTCAGTGATGCGGTTGAAAATGGTGTAAATGTTGTGGTTTCAGGACTTCCGGATGCGGATGAGATCGAGAAGAACAACAGTTTGCGAAAACTGCTTGGAATCCGTTATGTGGAACAGAAAGAAGTAACACTCGAGGGCATACATCTGTTTGCAGGATTTCTGCTTGGCGGGGAAGTCATCTATCAGGCGGAAGATGAGGAAGAAGAAAAAAATAAGGATATGGATCTTACGGTTCCGTGGTATGTGACGGGTGAGGGAACCAAAAGCTATATGGTTGGAATGTTAGAAGATGTCCGGCCGGACAGTGGAAGACAGCCTGCGATCATATGGAGAAACGGACTGGAAAATGCCTGTGTGTTCTGTGTGAATGGTGATTATCTGGAAGATAATTCCGGTATTGGAATCCTGGATGCAATGATGGCAGAAGCATCTTCCTTTGAGATTTATCCGGTGGTTAATGCACAAAATCTTGTGATCGCAAATTATCCGGGATTTGCATCAGAAAATGAAAATAATATGGAAAAAATATACAGTCAGTCACAGAAAGCGTTGTTTCGGGAGATTATCTGGCCGTCTCTGGTTTCAATTGAACGAAAGATCGATGCAAAACTGACTTGTATGATGACACCACAGTTTGATTATAATGATGAAAATGAACCGAGGGAGGGAGAAGTTGCATATTATCTGAAATTATTGAAAGAGGAGTATGGGGAAGCCGGGCTTTCCTCCGGTAATGTGTCGGATACCGGATTGTCTGAAAAAATGGAGCAGGATGAACAGTTCTGGAAAAGAGAGGCACCGGATTACGGTTTTCAGTCTTTATTCCTGGAAAATGAAAATGAACTTGGTGATGCCTTAGAAAATGATAAACTTGGCGGAATAAGGACAGTTGTAACCCCGGAATCACAGACTTACGATGAACCGGTCATTTCTTTTGCCAAGGAAAATGTGACGCTGCAGCGGGCTACCGGGGACGGCGTAAATCACACATTTATGGATGATTTCAGACAGAGATGCATTCAGACAGCGCTGGGATATTCCAATACAGTGTGGGATCTGCTTGTGGCAGCGTATCCGGAGAAAAAAGCTGATGCATGGGAGGTCCTTTCGAAGGAAGCGGCGTCTAACATCTGTACTTATCAGAAACCGTATATGGTGTTTGATGAGACGACTCTTTCAAAGAGTGACCAGAGAATCCGCAGATTCTTTGCACTTTCCTATTCCGTGGAATCTGAAGATAATACGATTTCGCTGCATGTGGATGGATTAGAGGAGCAAGCATGGTTCTTACTGCATACGGGAAGCCGTGAAATAGAAGAAATGCATGGCGGAAGTTTTTCTGCAGTTGAGGATGGTGTTTACCTGATCTGTGCAGAGAATGATGAGGTAACGATCCGGTTGAATGAGGAAGAAGAAAAACAATTGTTTTTTTACGAGGATTGAGAATGAAAGTATGTATTGTAGCAGAGGGATGTTATCCTTATGTGGTAGGTGGTGTGTCGAGCTGGATCAACAGCATGATAAAATCTTTTCCGGAGATCAAATTTGTGGTGCTTTCGATCGTGGCAAACCGTTCCTACCGGGGAAAATTTGTGTATGAACTGCCGGAAAATGTGTCAGAAGTTTATGAACTTTATCTGGAAGATTATGACTGGGTAGAACAGAAGAAAAATAAAAAACTGCACTTAAATCAGACAGAATATGAGGCGCTGCGATCCTTACTTTTAAACCGTAACGTTGAGTGGGATACATTGTTTACATTATTTGAAAAGAAAGAATTTTCACTGAATGCTCTTTTGATGGGAGAAGATTTTTTAAAGGCAGTGCGGGAGTGTTATCAGCTTAAGTATTCACAGGTTGTCTTTTCTGATTTTTTGTGGACGATGCGGTCCATTTATCTGCCGCTATTTCTGACCTTAAAGATGGAACTGCCCAAAGCAGATCTGTATCACTGTGTTGCAACCGGGTATGCAGGGGTGATCGGAAGCATGGCAAAGAAAAGATATGGATGTGCGCTTATGGTTTCAGAACATGGAATTTATACCAGGGAACGGGAGGAGGAACTGATCCGTGCAAAGTGGGTAGGTGGTATCTATAAAAATATCTGGATTGAACAGTTTAAAAAAATGTCACTGCTTGCATACCGGTATGCAGATCAGGTAACATGCCTTTACAAGCATGCCATGGAACTTCAGATCGAACTTGGATGTCCCGCAGAAAAAATAAAAATTACGCCGAACGGTATTGATGCACAGAGATTTGTCAGATGTCTTGAGGAAAAGAGAGAAGATGATGATATGATCAATATCGGGGCTGTGCTCAGAATTGCGCCGATCAAGGATGTGAAAACGATGATCCGGGCATTTGCTTATGCAAAAAAAGAGGCACCAAAACTTGCGTTATGGATCATGGGACCATCGGATGAAGAAAAAGAATATGCAAAAGAATGTTTAGAACTGGTGGAACTGCTTGGTGTGGAAGATGTGATCTTTACGGGAAAAGTTGACGTGACAGAGTATCTTGGCAGAATGGATATGACCATACTCACGAGTATCAGTGAGGGACAGCCGCTTACGATCCTGGAAAGTTTTGCTGCGAAAAAGCCGGTGATTGCAACGGATGTAGGAAATTGCAGAGGACTGATCTATGGCGAAGGGGATTCGTTTGGGGAGGCAGGAATCATCACACATATCATGAATGTGGAGGAGATTGCCGCCGCGATGGTAGATCTTGCACGGCACAGGGAGAAGAGAATCGGTATGGGAGAAAACGGTTACCGGAGACTAAGGAGCCGGTATCTTGTAAATGACATGAGAGAAACGTACCGGCAGATCTACCGGCAGTTTGAGCATGCAGACAGAGAGCAGGGAAAGAAAGGGGATGTGTGATCTATGGCTGGAATTGGTGTAAAACTTCAGAAAATATATGACAGGCGCACGATCCTTGCAAATCTGGCGGGCTTTGGGTACAGTACCATGGTTACGATCGCACCAATGTTTGTTGTGATCGGCAATGTGATGCTGATGAGTCACTTCCTTGGCTATGAGACGGTGGGATATGCGAGAAGAGGATTATTTTCAGGCACGGTACTTTATATTTTTATATTTTCCCTGCTGGTTGCGGCGCCGTTTAATGCTGTATTATCGAGATATATGTCCGATATTATTTATGAGGAGAAATACGAAGATATCCTGCCATGCTATGAAGTCGGACTGTTTCTGAATATCGTGTTTGGGTGTCTGTTTGCGATTCCGTTCTGTATCAGAGAGTATCTGAAGGGGCAGGTGGATCTGGTATTTGTGTTTACCGGATTTTGTGGATTTATTTCGCTTCTGCTGGTATTTTATTCCATGCTGTATCTGTCAATCTGCAAAGACTACCAGAAAATATCTTTATTTTTCCTGATGGGAATGGCGGCAGCATTTGGGCTTGCATGGCTGCTCGTAAAAGTCTTTCACAGAGATATCATATACAGCATGCTGCTTTCACTTACGATCGGATTTTTTCTGACAGCATCAATATCAGCAGCAACCATAAAGAGTTACTTTAAAAGAAATAGTCATCAGTACCGCAAGGTGCTTCGCTATTTTAAAATTTACTGGCATCTTGTTGCAACAAATCTGCTGTATACGTTAGGACTTTATATACATAATTTTGTATTCTGGACGACGGATTTAAAGATGACGGTGGCAGATACATTTGTCTATGCGCCGGCATATGATATGGCAACCTGTCTGGCAATGTTTACGAATCTTTCGTCGACTATTATTTTTATCAGCCGCGTGGAAATGCATTTTCATGAGAGATACAAGGCTTATTCGGAGGCTGTTATCGGTGGAAGATGGGAAGATATCAACAATGCCAAAAACAGAATGTTCCGCCAGCTTGCCGCCGAGCTTATGAATCTTGTGAGAATCCAGTTTATCGTTTCGGTTGTGCTTTATCTGCTCTGTGTGATATTGCTGCCGGGAATGGGATTTTCAGGGCTTGTAATGCAGATTTATCCTTGTCTTGCAGCCGGATATTTTATTCTTTTCCTGCTGTACGCGGAACTGATTTTTCTGTATTATTTTAATGACATGACAGGAGCACTTTTAACAGCGGTATGTTTTTGCATGGGTACTTTTTTTGGAACGCTGTTTTCAAAGGAACTCCCTGACCTCTGGTATGGTGCGGGGCTTGTCATGGGAAGTTTCCTTGGGTTTACCGTTGGATATTTCAGACTTCGCTGGGTGGAACGACATATGGATGTGCATATTTTCTGCCAGGGTGAATTATTTAAAATAAAAAGAGGAAAAAAACCTTCCGCAAAAAGTTATGACAGAAAAGAGGGGATCAGGGCATGATATTAAAAGTGTTGATGATAGATTTTGGTATATTTCTGCTTATTATGGATTTGTTTATGTACGCAAGACAGAAACTCACAGATGGGATCGGACTTGGCTGGGCGATCGTTTCGCTGGCATTACTTGTGGCGGGTATCGTTGTAAGCCTGGATGATGTCTGTTATCTGTGGAGTGGGGCAAAAAATATCGTTTTGCTTATGTTTACGGTGTTTGCTGTTATAATTCTGTTTTTGTTTAAGATCAGTATGGCAGTGTCAGTTGTGGTAGTAAAAAATCAGGAACTGGCGATGCAGGTATCGCTGCTCAATCAGGAAAATGAAAGAATATTGCAGGAGCTGAAGGTGCTTGTGGATGAAAAAGAAGATATTGTTCGTAATTAATACGTTAGGCGGAGCCGGTGCGGAGATGGCACTTTTAGAACTGCTTGAAAAACTGATAAAGGAAAATGAAAAAACAAAAGATGTACAGTATGAAATATCTCTTTATGTCCTGATGGGGCAGGGAGAACTGGTAAAGCGGCTGCCGGGAGAAGTGATACTGAAAAATAAATCGTATCAGCCCTTGTCTGTTCTGCAGAAAGAGGGAAGATATTTCATGTACAGGACAATATTAAAGACCATGTTTGTCCGTGGAACCATATTCCGCCTGATGCCGTATCTTTTGTCATTGCTTGCAGATATGTTAAAGAAACGTAAGATTTTACCGGATAAACTGCTTTGGCGTGTGCTGTCTGATGGAGGAGAGCGGTTTGCGGAAGAATATGATCTTGCGGTTGCATATTTAGAGGGGGGATCGGCATATTATGTTGCAGATCACGTCCATGCAAAGAAAAAGGCTGCGTTCATACATATTGATTACACGAAAGCAGGATATACAAGGAAGTCAGACCGTGACTGTTATCTGAAATATGATGCTGTTTTTCCAATCGGGGAAGAAATAAAGCAGCAGTTTTTGAAGGTTTATCCGGAATGCAGTGGACGGACAAAGGTTTTTCATAATATCATCAATACAGAAAAAATAAAAACAAAGGCGTTGCAGCCCGGTGGATTTTCTGATGATTTTGACGGTATCAGGCTTTTGACGGTCGGCAGGCTCACAGAACAAAAATCTTATCCAACAGCAATACGTGCAATGAAAATGATAAAAGAGAAACATAAAAATGTCCGCTGGTATGTTCTTGGGGAAGGACCAAAACGAAGGGAACTCGAACGGTTGATCGGGTCACTTGGCTTACAGAAAGATTTTATTCTGTGTGGATCTGTGGAAAATCCGTATCCGTATTATAAGGGTGCAGATATCTATGTACATGCAACCGGATTTGAAGGAAAAAGCATTGCGATACAGGAGGCACAGACACTTGGACTTCCGGTAATTGCGTCGGAGAGCAGCCGTGAACAGATCAAAGATGGTGTGGATGGTATTTTATGCAGATTAGAACCAGAAGCAGTCAGTGATGCTGTATGCAGAATGGTGGAAGATGTGGCAATGAGAAAACGGTACGGGGAGGCATCTCTCAAAAAAAATGTTGTCTTTGAGAAAGATATGGAACTGTTGACCGGGTTACTGTCAGATTGACGGAAAAGATACATGCAGCAAAAAAGAGGATTGGAATGGAAATGAAAAAGCAAAAAGAGTTATTGATTATTATGCCTGCATACAATGAGGAAAAGAATATCGAAGCAGTGCTCTGTGAACTTGAAAAGCCGGAAATAGCGTCTATTGCCGATATTCTTGTTATGAATGATGCATCTTCGGATTCAACAAACTGGGTGGTAAAGGCGCATGGACATACGTTAGTTACGCACGTGTTTAACCTTGGTTACGGCAGTGCCTTACAGCTCGGTTATAAGTATGCGATACGAAGGAAATATAAGTATGTGATACAGATGGATGCAGACGGACAGCATGATGTATGCAATATTCCCCAAATTTATGAGAGACTCCGGCAGAAGGATGCGGATGGCAGATATCCGGACATTGTGCTTGGATCAAGATTTATGGAGGAAAGTTCTGATTTTCCGGTTTCCATGACAAAAAAACTGGCATATGCGCTGTTCCGTAAGATGATCAAAATGACGACAGGACGTCATATATATGATCCGACAACCGGACTGCAGGGACTTAGCCGGAAGGCATTTTTATATTATTCGAAATACAAGCATTTTGATGATAAATATCCGGATGCAAATATGATCATTCAGATGCTGCTGCTTGGATTTAAGGTGGAAGAGATACCGGCAGTCATGCATAACAGGCAGACGGGGGTCAGTATGCATTCCGGACTGAAACCGGTTATTTACATGTTTCGTATGGTGTTTTCAATTATCGGAGTAGTATTCCGTGTAAAAGTACTAAAAATTGATGCGGGGGCAGGGAAAGAAGATGTTTTTCTGGAAGAACAGAAATAAAAAACATTTTACAGTAAGATTCCCGGAAGAGAGCAGAAAAGAATGTGCAAATCCGGGCAGAGGATGGTATCATATTTACACATTTACACTGGATAAGAGAGATACGGATGGGCTTTTATATCAGCCTTTCTGGGATGACGAGACACTGGTGCTGGTACGATTTGACATCGGGGCATATCGGGGAAAAGAGCTTCCGCAAGAAGCACTTGCGTATGCTGATGAAATTTTAAAATGTTTTCACTGTTACGGGAAAGAGGTCATTTTGCGTGTCTTGTATGACACAAAGGGGAAAGGAATGGAACGGGAACCGACGTTGTTTTCCATGATTTTAACACATATGAGGCAGATGGGAGCGGTTGTGCGTGCACATGAGGATGATATCTTTGTAACACAGGGATTATTTATCGGTAACTGGGGGGAAATGCATGGATCTAAGTTTCTGGATCAGGAATACATCAGGAAACTCTATGCAGCGTGGAGAGAGGCGATAGGACCGGACATTAAGATCGCACTCAGAAAACCGTCTTTCTGCCGTATGGCAGTGGCAGGAGAGGATGGCGAATTGGCGCCTGGAGTATTTGATGATGCGATCTTTGGCTCAGAAAATCATATGGGGACCTTTGGACAGAAGCATCGTGATGACAGTGTGTGGACAGAGGACTGGTGCATTGAAGATGAACTGGTTTATATGCGGGAAACATGTGGATTGGTTCCGTTTGGTGGGGAAGTGCTTTTTGGGCAGGAGGCACCTGTGAAAGAAATGCTGCTTTCGCTGAAAGATTTGCGGGTTACATATCTCAACAGCATTTATGAGGGGCAGATATTAGACCAATGGAAACAGATGGGATATGGGGAATGGGGCAGTTTCTACCAGTATATTGGTGCACACCTGGGATATCGTTTTGTGGCAGAGAAAGCTGTATTTTATACAGACAGAATAGAAATTGAGATAGCCAATACCGGATTTTCCAATATCTGTGATAAAGCAGAACTTGCATTGGTTAAGGAAAATGTGGACGGAACAGAAGATGTTTATACGGCAGATTATGATATCCGGACATTATCCGGACATGAAACAGCAAAAATTATATTTCCACTGTCAGGATTGCAGGATGGAAAGGGAAAATATTATCTGAAGCTGACAAGATGCAGAGGAAAAGCGGAGATACGTTTTGCAAATGAGGGGGCAGGAGAACAGCTATATCTCAGATAAAAAGGGAGTATGAAAAACATGACAAAAAAGACAGACAAGATCAGTGTGATCGTGCCGGTATATAATGTGAAAAATTATCTGGAAAGCTGTGTGCAGAGTATTATGGGTCAGACATATCCGGATCTGGAGATACTTTTGATCGATGATGGATCTAATGACGGTTCTGCAGAGATATGTGACAGGCTCCAGGGTGCAGATGCGCGTATAAAAGTATATCACGAAAAAAATAAAGGAGTGTCTGGTGCGAGAAATAAAGGTCTGAAGGAGGCAACAGGTGCATATATTGCATTTGTTGATGCGGATGATATATTAGATCCGGATATGTATACCTACCTGACCGGGCTTTTAAAAACATATAAAGCACAGATCGCCACATGTTCCGGATGGTACAAATATGATTCCGGTGTGGAAAAAAGGTTTGAAAGTCCAAGAAATGTGGTCTGTTTAAACGGAAGAGAAGCACTTGGTGTTTTGCATGAGAGATGCTATCTGCGTGCCTATGTCTGGAATAAACTGTTTCGACGGGAGGTTCTTGACGGAATCCGTTTTTCAACGGAACTGTCTTTTGCGGAAGATTATGAGATGTTCTGCCGGGTACTAGAGCAATGTGGCAGAATCGTATGCGGAACAAAAACGAAATATTATTATATGCAGAGAAAATCAGGTGTATGCAATTGTGGATATGACAGAACATACCAGAAGGCAATGATGATGTTTGAGGATTACTGCAGGATCTATTCACGCAGGTATCCACAGTATAAAAAATTATTTGAAAACCACTATCTGTTTGATCTGATGGGGATGGCTGCTGCAATGAGCCGGAACGGTAATTATGTTGCCGCTGACTGCAGAAAAATAAAAAAATATGTCAGACAAAAACTGCCCCAGTATCTTATGGATAAAAAGGTTTCACTTCATTTAAAGGGAAGCGCCTGTATGATCAGTGTCAGCGTAAGGGCATTTGGCGCAGTCTACCGGTTACTGCACGGTGTGGAATCTGAATAACCGGGCACATTTTGTGAAAATAGGAGAGAGGTGAGAATACAGATGGAAAAGAGCAGAACAGAATATTCTACCATGAATACCATGGTTGCAATGATCTCAAGAATCGCTGCGATCCTGATGGGATTTGTGACACGTGTGGTATTTACACATACACTCAGTGAAAGTTATGTCGGAATCAACGGACTTTTCACAGATATCTTAAATGTACTCTCACTGACAGAACTTGGTGTGGAGACGGCGATCAGTTATGCGCTCTATCGCCCGATCGCGCAGGGGGATATCAAAAGACAGCAGATTCTGATGCGGATGTTTCAGACATTCTACCGTATTACAGCAGGCTGTGTGGCAGTGTTAGGACTGTCGATCGTCCCTTTCTTTGATATTCTTATGAAAAACCGGCCGGATGTGGATCATCTGATGCTTATTTATTTTTTATATCTGGCAAATTCGGTCGTATCGTATCTGCTGGTATATAAAAGAACATTGATCGAAGTGCATCAGTTGAACTATATCGTTCTTTTATATCAGACGGCTTTTTTGATTTTGCAGGATATCTGTCAGATCCTCATTTTACTTACAACACACAATTTTATATTATTCCTGATCATTTATATTGTCTGTACACTGCTTTCAAATATCTGTATCTCGTTGAAGGCGGATCGGATGTATCCCTATCTGAAAGAGAAAACAAAAGAAAAACTGCCGGAAGAAGAGAGAAAAGATATATTCCGCAATATAAAAGCCATGCTGATGCATAAACTTGGAAATGTAGTGGTCAATAATACAGATAACCTGCTTATTTCCTCCTTTGTGGGGGTTGTCAGTGTAGGTATTTATTCAAATTATTACCTTTTGATCGGATCAGTCAGACAGGTGCTGGATCAGATTTTTCAGGGAATCACAGCGAGTGTCGGAAATCTTGGGGCAACGGAAGACGAAAAAAGAGTAAAGAGTATTTTTGAGACGGCTTTTTTTATCGGAAACTGGCTTTATGGAGTCGCTGCGATCTGTCTGTATGAATTGTTAAATCCATTTGTGGAACTCACATTTGGGAAGCAGTATTTGTTTCAGATGCCTGTAGTTTTGATCTTATGCATCAATTTCTATATCAATGGAACGAGAAAAGCGGTACTGACATTCAGAGATTCACTTGGATTGTTCTGGTTTGACAGGTATAAAGCATTGGTAGAAGCAGTGTTAAACCTTGTCATTTCGGTGATTCTGGTATGGAAAGCAGGAACATTTGGAGTATTTGCAGGAACGTTTCTCTCTACCATGCTCACATCTGTATGGGTGGAGCCATATGTTCTGTACCGGCACAGACTGCATGCGAAAGTATCTTCATTCTTTGTCCGTTATGTGATCTATGCAGCAGTGACAGGATTGACATGGTATGGAACAGACAGGATATGTGCATTTTCAGGCGGCAGTGTCATTGTTGTATTTTTGAAAAGACTTTTCATTTGTGCGGTAGTGCCACATCTTGTGATGCTTTTATGTTTTTGCCGTACAAAAGAATTTGGGATTGTAAAGAGAAAGGCACTTGCTATCTGGAAGAAGAGGTGGAACGATGGAAGAAAAAAATGAAGAAAAAAATGAAGAAAAAGAACTTATATTGTGCAGCCTTCTGGATGCAGCTCTGCATGCAGAGTTGCATGAGGATAATCCGGCAGATATAAAACAAAAATGTGAAAAGATAAAACAACAGAAAACAGACTGGAAAAGCATTCTTTCGATAGCGGATAACCATCGTGTGCTGCCGCTTTTATATGATGTATTGGAAGACATCCTGCCTGAAAACGGGGAAGACTGGAAAAGGGTGGAAGAGAAAAGTATACAGACTGTAGGGCAGTCTTATCGCCTGCTGTTTATGAGCAGGTATGTGACCGGACTTTTGGAGGATGCAGGGATGCATACGATCTTACTGAAGGGAAGCGGTATAGCAGGACTTTATCCGGTGCCGGAACTGCGTAAATCAGGGGATGTTGATCTTTTATTTGAGGATGAACAGACGGCGCAGAAAGCGGGCAGTTATCTGTTAGCGCATGGTTTTATGGCGGAAGGTGGTCATCAGGAAAATCATCATCTTACTTATATAAGTCAGGAAGGGATTCGCCTGGAACTGCATAGTGCGCTGGTGGAGCCATTTGATTCACAGGAAGTGAACGCTTTTATGAAAAAATGTCAGAAGACTTTCTTTGAAAACAGAGTTACGGAAAATGTGATGGGGGTGGATTTTTTCCTGACATCACCACCGTATCAGGCATTTTATCTGCTGTTACATATGCTTCAGCATTTTCTGCGTTCGGGGTTTGGATTAAAACTTTTATGTGACTGGGTTGTGTTCTGGGAACATGGATGTACGGCAGAGGAAGATAAGATATTTTTAAATCTGGTCCGGGAATGCGGAATTTTAAATTTTGCATGTGTCGTTACGGAATTTTGTATCAGATATCTGGGATTATCAGAACAAAAGGTGGAGTTTCTCAAAAATCAGGGCGAAGCTGACGGTATGAAGGATGAATCTTACCTGAAAGAATTTTTTACAGAGATCATGGAATCTGAAGAGTTTGGTGAGGCGGCCCCGGAGCGGATGGTAGCCATGAGGGGGACTGGATGGATGGATTATATCCGGGAGTTCCATCATCAGATGCATTTAAGCCATCCGAAAGCCGGAAGGTATAAAATACTTTATCCCATTTTGTGGGTAAGGACATTCTTCGGATTTGTATACCGTAACCGGAAACTTCGCGGAATATCGAGCATAGCTATCTTAAAAAATGCAAAAAAACGGAGCCGTCTGGTAACAAAAATGAAACTGTTTGAAATGGACTAAAAAAGAGGAGTAGAATGAGAAAAAAATTACTGTTTTTCATTCTGTTTGTGCTTGTGATTGCCGGGATTATTGCCGGAGTACATGACTATTTTCACTGGAAAGTAATGCTGCCGGAAGAAAATTTTACGGAATCTTCAGAGGAAATATGGAATCCGGACCGGGGTTTTTATCATATTTATGGGTTTTTGATATCGGACGAACCGGTGGATATGGGGAAACAGTTAGACACACAGATGGAAAAAGATTCAGATCATGCACTTGCCATGGTGCAGATCAATTTAAGGGAATATCGGGAAAAAGAAATATCAAAAGAAGGTCTGCAAAATATAGAAAAACTGTTTCAGGCGATGTCAGCTGCAAAAGTACACTGGATCGTACGTTTTTTGTATGACTGGAATGGAGAAAATGAAAAGTATGAGCCACAGAGTATTGACATTGTGTTAAAACATATGCAGCAGACGGGGGAGGTATTGGCAAAATACAGGGATTCAGTTTTTACGCTACAGGGGCTTTTTGTCGGCAACTGGGGGGAACTGAATGGAACAAAATATGCAGAAACGGATTCTTTGCAGCAGCTTGCAAAACAGCTTGTACAATCGACAAATGGTCAGATGTATATTGCTGTGCGGACACCGGTACAGTGGCGGAAGATCATGGAAAGTGCAGATGTTTCCAGAAAAAATGGTCCGAATGATCCTTTATATGATATGCTGGGACTGTTCAATGACGGAATGTTAGGAAGCGGCAATGACTGCGGAACTTATGGGGAGAAGAGTGCTGCAGAAGCCGGGGTGGATCAGGCATGGAACCGCAGTGAAGAACTTGCATTTCAGGAAAAGTTATGTTCACGTGTGCCAAATGGCGGGGAGGTCATTATTGACAACGGATACAATGATTTCGAGCATGCCATTGCGGATCTGAAAACCATGCATGTGACCTATCTGAATGAGGATTATGATGAAGCCGTATTGGAAAAATGGGCATCATCTAAGGTGCAGACAGAGGATTGTTTTGATGGTATGGATGGCCTTTCGTATATACGCAGACATTTAGGCTATCGTCTGCTGTTGTCAGAAGTTTCCATGCAGCATGATTTCTGGGCAGATACGGCAGAGATCACAGTGGCATTGCAAAATGTCGGTTTTGCACCGGTCTATAAAGAATATGAGCCGGTACTTCTTGTGAAAGATGAAACCGGACAGACGATTTATGAGGAAAGTCCATCAGGAGATGTCAGATCGCTTTTGGGAGGAAATGAAGCAGACAGAAAAGAGAGCTTTTCTGTCAGTGTACCGCTTCGGGAAGTAAAAAAGGGATGCTACAGTGTGTATTTTGCACTGCGTGATACAGCAGACGGCAGTTTTATCACATTTGCCAATGAACAGAAAATAGAAAATGAAGGATATAAGATCGGAACCATTTTACTCGAATCGTAAAATGGTTCCGATTTTGTTTGAGTTTTTCCGTAAGATAAACTGTGAAAGGAAGGAAAAATTATGACAGAGAACAGAAAAATATATCTTAACTTTGTAGTTCCATTCTATAACTCTGAAAGTTACATGACAAGGTGCATTGAATCTCTGCTGCCGGGTGGAGAAGATGTGGAGATCATTAAAAAGTCGATTTTGGGAGAAAAAAGACGTGTGGTGATGCTTGACAGTACAGACGGATATGGGTAAAATTATAGAATAAGACTAAAAACAGGGAGAGGGAAGTTCATATGAGAGAGTATATGAAACCGATGTTAGTTACCAGTGATGAACTTGCAGAAGGGGTGTATCTGGCAAGTGGGGCAGGATGTTATACAGCATCTGCTTATATACATCAGACTCCGCAGGACGGAAGAGGAGATTACCGCATTCAGGTTAATGGTAAACATGATGCAGATCATACCAGGGAAGCACAGCAGTTGAACATTTCGTTTAACCAGCCGGTCAGTTATGTATCCGGTGGTACAGGATGTACATCAGGTGACGGAACAAGTTCCCTTTGCATTGCTTTGGGATATCATCAGAATCCGACGGATAATATTGGGTTTGGCGATCTGGTCGTACAGTCAGATGCAGGTCTTGCAATTACAGGGGTAAGTATTACAGACTAAGGGACAGATCCGGTAAGATAAAATAATAAATGAACTGAGGAATATAGAAGTAATCAACAGATATGAAAGACCAACGATCATCGCATATCAGGATACGGCAGAAGGCGTGTATCTTGCAAGCGGTGGTGCAAACGACAATGTAGCAAGCGGCATAAAATGTGACAGCCAGTATATGAATGGCAACTGGCAGGCACCGGACTATTCTTCATGGAATGGGGGTACCAGAGGTTACAGGCAGCAGTTCGGATGTCTGGGATGTCCGGCTAATACAGCTTCAGCCTGTGGACTTAAGACACATTACGTGGATTCCGGATACGCTGGAAGCTATGATACCGATAATGGAAACCGTAAGCCAACATGGGAAAAGAAAGGATACGGACCGGATGATACGGTAACGGATTGGTCTATGTAGAGCATATAGAAATCAGAACAGGGTTATCATATGGCATGTGTTTGGGCGATTATCTGACACATATCCATGTGGTAACCTCTTTTTTTTGTGGTACAGATTTGTTATAATAACCGGGAATGGAATGAAATGGAGATTATTATGTTAGACAGTCTGAGACATTATCATAAAAGGATCAAAGAGGGCGTATTAAAAGATATGTGGCGGGAAACTGTCTGGATCTATGAGTATGCGAGAAAGTACTGGAAACAGATAATTTTTTATACCCTTCTTGGTCTGTCGGGAACGGTCATTTCACTGATATCAAGTCTGATCTCAAGGGATATGGTCGATATTATCACTGGACAGCAGGCAGGACTTTTAGTGCGTACATTCTGTCTGTATATCGGATTTTCCATAGGAAATATGCTGATCTCACAGGTTACAAGTTATTTTTCCAATAAGATCAGTATCAGTGTGGACAATGATATCAAAGCAGATATTTTTGATAAAATGCTTGTGACGGATCTTGAAGAGATCCAGAAGTATCATACGGGTGATCTTCTGACACGCTGGAATTCTGATGCCTCCAACATTTCGAATGGTATTTTAAGCTGGATTCCAAATCTGGTCATCTATACGGTGCGATTCATCAGTACATTTGCACTTGTCTTTTACAATGATCCGATGTTTGCACTGCTTGCCATGCTTGGCATGCCGGTCAGTATGCTTATGTCGAAACGGATCTTAAAACGCATGAAGGGCAATAATGAAAAAAGTGCAGCCATGAATGCGAAGATGTCAGGATTTAACCAGGAAGCATTTTCTAATATACAGACGATCAAAGCATTTGATCTGGTGCGTCTCTACGGAGAACGGCTGCGCGGTCTGCAGAAAGAATACCTTAGCATGAAATTAGAGTTCCAGAAAATGTCCATGGCAACTTCGATCTTATTATCGGTTGTCGGGCTTGCAGTGTCATATAGCTGTTATGGATTTGGTATTTACCGTGTCTGGAGTGGTGCGATTTCCTATGGTACTATGACGATGTTTTTATCTTTATCCGGTTCGCTGACAGGAACATTAAATCAGCTTGTGTCGCTGGTACCGACGGCAATTTCACTGACCACATCTGCGGGAAGGCTGATGGATATCCTTGGAATGCCGAAAGAAGATTATTCGGATGCAGAACGTGTAGAAAAATTTTATGAGGAGAACAGGGAGCGTGGTATCGGTCTTTGTTTTTCTAAGATGTCTTATACCTACCACAATGGAACAAGAGTATTTACAGAAGCGGATTTTGAAGCACATCCACACGAGATCGTTGCGTTAGTGGGACCTTCCGGTGAAGGAAAAACAACACTTTTACGTATCATGCTTGCTCTGTTACATATACAAGGAGGTGTGGAGGATCTGGTGGGAGAGAAAACAGGAGAAGTACTTGCAATCACACCAGCAGCACGTCGGCTTTTTTCTTATGTACCACAGGGAAATACAATGTTTTCCGGAACAATTGCAGAAAATATGCGCAACGTCAGACCGGACGCTACGGATGATGAAATCAGAGAGGTTCTTATAGCAGCCTGCGCATGGGAGTTTGTGCAGAAACTGCCGGATGGAATATACAGCAGAGTAGGAGAGCGGGGAGGAGGATTTTCAGAGGGACAGGCGCAGCGCCTTTCCATCGCAAGGGCACTGCTTCGCCGTGCGCCGATCCTGCTTTTAGATGAGGCAACAAGTGCACTTGATGTTGCAACAGAGCGAAAGGTTTTGAAAAATATTATGCAGACAGATGAGCCGCGCACCTGCATTGTGACCACACACCGTCCGACAGTATTATCAGTATGTGAGAGAGTGTATGGTATCCGTGAGCAGAAGTGTGTCGTGCTGACAACACAGGAAGTACAGAAAATGATGGATGATTTTTAAAAGAAAACAGCTCAGACAGACAGATCGATAGCTGCTTTCATGACGGCTGCAGCTTCGGGATCTTTGGTACAGTTCAACCGGAAAATCCGTGTCAGCGGGGCAAGCTTTTCTGCAAATGCAAGGCTTTTTAGCACCAGATCTTTTGTCCAGGACGGAGAGATCATGCGCTGCACCAGACAAAGTGCCTGTTCATCCAGAGAGAGAAAATCGACACGATTAAAAGGAGCCTGCTTTAAAAATACAATGCCGCCAAGTGGATAGGTCGTGGTGGTGTATATTTCAGATGTTCCACACCAGGGCAGACCGTATACGCAAGGCATTCCGTCTTTTATGCCAAGGATGTTCAGATCTCCGTTTAAAACCGGAGTCTGGTACTGATTCATCCAGAGGTCTGCATGTGTGGATTTGCCGGTGCCGGAACTGCCGGAAAAGAGCCAGGCTTTGCCCTGATATAATATGGAAACCGAATGCAGGACAAAAAGGTCATGCAATGCTGCAACAATCAGGAAAGCAAAACGCAGTGCATGAAAGATATCATCTGCGTGGTTTGTGGTGTAGTCGTCGGTGCAGTAGAGGACGGCGGCGGAACCGTCTTTTTTTACACGCATTTCATGAATACCCCAGTGGGTGCCAAAGACAAAACGGTAAGTGTCTGTAACGTCGAAGATAGTAAGCTCGGCAGTACTAAGCAGCAGTGTTCCTTCTAAAAGCCCCGACGGCTTTCCGGTCTGTACCAGAATGGACTGATCAGCCACAGCGGCTTCGCAGGAAAAATCTTTAAAATAAGTGTCAAACAAAACATCCGGACCGGACCATGAGAAGCAGAGAGTACCGATCTTAAAATATTTAAGTGCGTGATTGTCGGAAAAAAGTGCAGGAAAAGTATTGCCGGTCCAGACATGATCCGGGCAGGCAGTTTGTGTCAGTGTATTGTCAGAAAGCATGCCAAGTTTTTTTAAGGTGGAAAGATAACTGTCCAAGTCAGATTCGAACTGTGGCAGCATAGTTTCATCTGCATTATAGTGGTTTTTCATGATTGACAAAAGTGTGCTTTTATCCGCACCGGTGGAGAGAGCGTCCCATAAAAGGGCACCAGACTCATTCAGACGCAGAGAACGGGCATGGTCAGCAATTTTCTGCCCATAGGGAAGAACATAGGGGACAGAGGAAAGTGTTGTTTTAAAAAATCCGTCAGATATTTTCATATGGCTGCGGCTCCTTTACATGAAAATGAATTGGAAATATTATAGCATTAGCAAAATGGAAATGCTACAATATTTCCGGATGTCATGAAATTAAAAAAGACGGAGTGATTTTAACGGGGGGAATGTAATGAAGTACGATATCGAGCAGTTATTAGAAGCGAGGGAAGTAATACAGATTTATCCCGAAGGATATAGTATGTACCCGATGTTTGTACCGGGGCGGGATGCTGCAGTCATAAAAAAGGCAGATGTAAAAAAAATTCGGCGTGCAGATGTCGTGTTATATCGCAGAAAAGGAAGTATCCTGGTTTTACACCGTGTCGTAAAATGCAGGGATGGTCAGTTTTATATGGTCGGTGATAATCAGATGGAGATAGAAGGACCGGTGCAGGAAGACCAGATAAAGGGGATTCTGACTGCGTTTGTAAGAAATGGACACCGCATCAGCGTGAAAAATCCATTTTATGTAATTTTATCAGGTATGTGGCTGCTGCTGCGACCGGTGAGAGGGATATTTTGGTCATTTACTGCATGGGTGCGAAAGCTGCATATAAATAAATTTATACAAAAATAAATAAAATATATAAAAAAAGCAAATGTTTCTGCCGGGGTGTTGCTTTTTTCCAAAAGTTATGTTAGACTCAGGAAGTTGCAGTAATATCGAGTGTTCGAGACCTTCCACTCGTAAAACAAAACTAAAGGAGAAACAAATGAGAAACAAAAAAGTATTACTTATCGTGCAAGCTGCACTTATCGCAGCTATCTATGTTGTACTGACTTATTTTATCAGTGCATTCAATCTTGCTTCCGGCGCAATTCAGGTCAGGATTTCCGAGGCACTTACCATTTTACCGGTATTTACACCGGCAGCTATTCCGGGACTTTTTATAGGATGCCTGCTCAGCAATCTGCTCACCGGCTGCATGCCGCTTGATGTTGTGTTTGGCAGTCTTGCGACACTGATCGGGGCATGTGGAACTTATGCGTTAAGAAAGCACAAATGGCTGGCTCCGTTACCACCGATCGTGGCAAATACGATCATTGTACCGTTTGTTCTGGCATATGTGTACATGGCAGAGGGGACGATCCCATTCTTTATGCTGACTGTCGGAATCGGCGAAGTGATTTCCTGCTATGTGTTAGGTATGATCTTATATAAAGTGTTAAATAATTACCGCAGTGTGATCTTTAAAAACGAAGATTAGTGAGGGCAGAAAAGGAGTACTGATTATAAGTGCAGCTTGTGATCAGTACTCTTTTTTTGTCAATTTTGATGAACCTTCTTCTGATGTTTGTGCAAAAGTGTACAAAAGAAACCGGAATTTTGAAAGAATTTTGTGAAAGAAGTTTCGCAAAAACAAAAAATATCAATTTTGAAGGAAAGTAGATTCAGTATCGGGTAAAATCGTTGAAAAAACCGGAAATTCGGGGTATAAAATTTATATCACAGAGGATCCCAAAGGTGATGTGAAAGGAGTAAGAGAATGGAAGCGCAGTTTGAGAATTTGCGAAGCAAGCTGATTGTATCGTGTCAGGCACTAGAAGATGAACCTTTACATTCATCATTTATTATGGGGCGGATGGCCAAAGCCGCATATGAGGGTGGAGCAGCAGGAATTCGGGCAAATACGGTAGAAGATATTCTTGAGATAAGAAAGAATGTTTCACTTCCAATCATCGGTATTATCAAGGAGGTGTATGACAATTCAGAAGTATATATTACACCGACCTTAAAAGAGGTAGATGCATTGATGGAGATAAAACCAGAAATTATTGCAGTGGATGCAACAAAGCGCATCAGACCAGATGGAACTTATCTGAAAGAATTTTTTGAAAAAGTGAAAGAAAAATATCCGGATCAAAAATTTATGGCAGACTGTTCAACGGTGGAGGAAGCATTATTTGCAGATGAAATTGGATTTGATTTTATTGGAACAACACTTGTGGGATATACGCCGTACAGCGTAAATGACAAAATTGAACAGAATGATTTTGAAATTATACGCAAGATATTAAAACAGGTACATCATCCGGTAATTGCTGAGGGAAATATCGATGTGCCGCAGAAAGCCAGACGAGTAGTTGAACTTGGATGTTATAGTGTCGTTGTGGGTGGGGCGATTACAAGACCGCAGCTCATCACGAAAAAGTTTACAAATGCACTGATTGAAGGAGGAGAATAGGTATGCAGACGTTACAGGTAATAGTAATTTTGGCAATCTTCTTAGCGGGAGTTGCTCTTATGATGACAAAAAAGATGCCAGCGATTTTAGCACTTCCATGTATGGGAATTTTAATCGCAGTAGTAGCAGGAGTTCCATTTATATCAAGTGATGCAGAAACACAGAGTATTACTTCTTATGTAATTGCAGGTGGAGCATCCCGTCTTGCGAGCACCATTATTGTTACCGTATTTGGTGCAATTTTTGCAAAAGTAATTCAGAAAGAGGGAATTTCAGATGCCATTATCCGTAAGGCAGCAGAGCTGGCAGGGGATAAGCCGGTTATGATCGCTTTGGCACTGACTGCTGCAACGGCACTGATCTTTACTGCTATGAGTGGTGCAGGTCCTGTTATTATGGTCGCTCAGATTGCAATTCCGCTGTTACTGTCTGCGGGAATTGAGCCGATCGTGGCAGCAAGTCTCGTACTTTTTGGATTAAACATTGGACTTCTTTTTAATGTATCGCAGTACCAGATTTATGTAGATACCATTGGAATGGATATGGAGGTTATTAAAACATCTTCCATCGTGATGGGACTGATCTGTGCGGTTGTGACGGTTGCATATATTTTAATCAATGTAAATAAAAAGACAGTCAGAAGTACATGGGCAATGAATGCTGGAACCAACTCTAAAAAGGTTAATCCGGTTGCCATGCTGATGCCGCTTCTTCCTATCGTACTGGTATTTTTCTTTAAGTGGAATGCGGAGACAAGCTTGGTGGTAGCAATTATTGTAACAGCATTAATTACGAAGCCGTCTTCAAGTATTCAGGTTCTTTCAAGCTCCATGGTAGAGGGAATTAAGGATGTGGCAGGAGTCATCGGTCTGATGATTGGTATTGGAATTCTTTTAAATGGAGTGGCAGCACAGAAAACATCTGCTCTGATGCAGCCAATCATTAGTGTGATTCTTCCATCAAACCCGATTATGTACATTGTAATTTTTACAGTTCTTTCTCCACTGGCTCTGTATCGTGGACCGTTAAATATGTACGGTCTTGGCTCTGGTCTCGCAAATATTTTCCTGACAGCAGGAAAACTGAGTGCACCAGCAGTTGGTATGGCACTTCGTAGTACCAGCGTGGTACAGTGTGTATCAGACCCGACAAACACACAGAATGTCATCGTAGCAGATTATGCAAAAGTCGATGTTAATGATATTTTGAAATCAACACTTCCATACACCATGGTAATGGCACTTGGAATCTTGATTTACGCAGCAGTAGCATTATTCTAAACAGTAAGGATCATTCAAGGAGGGTATGTTTCACATATGGATAACAGAAAGGTAAGGATCGGAATCGATGTCGGAGGAACATTTACGGATGCCGTAGTCGTAGATAATGAGACCTATGAGGTCATTGCAAAAGAAAAAGTGCCGACGACACATCATGCCGAGCGCGGTGTGGCGCAGGGAATCATTGAGGCGATCAATACGGTACTCACAAAAAATGGAATTTCTCCGGATAATGTTATATTTATCGCACATGGAACCACACAGGCAACCAATGCCCTGTTAGAGGGAGATGTGGCACGTGTTGGTATTGTTGGCATGGGAAGTGGTATGGAGGCAGAACGTTCCCGCAAGGAGACGACAGTCGGAAATATCGAGCTGGCACCGGGAAAATATTTATATACAGAGCATGAATTTATAGATGCAGCCTCACTTACCGATGAGGCTGTAAAAGAGGCAATCGATGCACTGAAACTGAAAAATGTGGAGGTGATCGTGGCTTCGGAGAGTTACTCTGTTGATAATCCGGAAAATGAGCAGAAAGTTATTGGCCTGGCGGTAAAAGAAGGACTGGTCGCTACAGGTGGACATGAGATCTCCCAGCTTTACGGACTGCAGGCGAGGACGAGGACAGCAGCAGTCAATGCGGCATTGATCCCCAAAATGATGGAGACTGCCAACATGACGGAAAATGCGGTAAAAGATTCCGGTATTAAAAAACCGCTGATGATCATGCGCTGTGATGGCGGCGTCATGAGTATCGATGAGGTGCGGAAGAGACCGATTCTTACGATGCTATCCGGCCTGGCAGCAGGTGTGGCAGGAGCACTGATGTATGAAAAACTGACAGATGGCATTTTCCTTGAGGCAGGTGGAACATCGACCGATATTTCAGCGATCAAAGATGGCAAGGTTATGATCAAAAATGCACAGATCGGGGGAAGAAAGTTATATCTGACTTCTTTGGATGTGCGTACACTTGGAATTGCCGGAGGCAGTATGATCGTGGTGCGTGGAGGTAAGATCGCAGATGTCGGACCAAGATCCGCACATATCGCAGAGAAAGAGTATGAGGTCTTTACTGACACCGATAAGATGAAGAATCCAAAGATAGAGCTGATCGCACCGCGCGAGGACGATACATCGGATTATGCGGTTGTTGCCTGTGCAAATGGCGAGAGCTATGCGCTTACACTGGCAGGTGCCGCAAATATTCTGGGTTATGTGCCGGCGGATGACTATGCTGCCGGAAATGTGGAATCAGCGAAGATCGCATGGGGGGCATTGGCATCTATGACGGGGAGCACGGTGGAAGAACTGTGCCGTCAGGCAATGGATATTGCGATGACGAAAGTTGGCGAGATTGTAAAACAACTGATTGCAGATTATAATCTGAATCCGAACCTGATCTGTCTGGTCGGTGGTGGTGGTTCGGCGTCGGTTGTCGTACCATATTTGGGAGAAAAAATGGGAATCCGGCATAAGATTGCGGAAAATGCACCGTACATTTCTACGATCGGTGTCTCTCTGGCACTTGTGCGTGAGCAGATGGAGCGAAATGTTGCAAACCCTACGGATGAGGATATCCGTAAAATCCGCCATGATATTATGGAAGTGATCACCAGGGCAGGCGCAGATGCAGCAACGGTTGATATTTCGATTGAAATCGACAGCCAGAAAAATATTTTAAGAGCGATCGCAACAGGAGCGACAGAGCTGCGTACCAAGGACCGCAATGCAAAGACCATCTCGGAGGAAGAACAGAAGCAGATTTTAGCGGATGCCGAGAAGACAACGACAGATATGGTTGAGCGGGCAGCAGCGGCAGGAAGATGGCATGCGTACTATGTAAATGTGGCAAAAGGCGGCTTTCTAGGATTATTTAAATCAAAGAAAAAACTGGTGCGCATGATCGATGAGGAAGGCGTTATACGTCTTCAGAAAAATATTGCAAAAATTGGAGTATTTCACAAAGATCAGATTGGAACAGATTTCATGGAATTTGTGGACAGTATGACACAGTATACGGACGCTGGTGCGACATTGCCGAAAACGTACTTATTTTTTGGTCAGAAAATGAGTGATTTAAGTGGTGTCTTAAACAAAGAGCAGCTGCTCGGTCTAGCTGAGATGGAACTGGAATTTGTTGAGGATGATCAGGAAATTATTGCAGTCGCTGCAAAGGATTGAGACAATGTATGATCTTAAATCAATAACAGAAGAACAATATGCGATGATGGAACTGATGAATGACCGGCTGGCACCCTGTATCCCGAAGGAGAAATGCAGGGATTATGTGACGGAAGCGATCGCATGCGGACAGGAGGCATTTGAGCAGTATAAAGATGCGGATATTATGGCAATACTGGTGAATTCCGGTGTTGCCATTCTGCAGGATGAACGGGAATTTACACATCATGGGCAAAACTATGAGGTATGGGCGCAGATCACCTGTGGCGGGAAGGAAAAAAAGATTGAACTTTTTATGCCGGATCTGCGCAGAAAGCAACAGATTCTGAAGGAAAACGGAGTGGAGACAGGGGAACAGTGGCTCATAAAGCTGCATCTTGCGCATGAGTTTTATCATTTTCTGGAATTTACAACGCTTGGGAAAGTCGGTATGCGGCTTGATCCTGTGCAGAAAAAGACGATTTTTGGTACGGTGCAAAGACCGCTTACAACAGTCAGCGAGATCGCTGCACACAGTTTTGCGGGAAGATATATGAAGAGTGAGATTCTTCCACAGATGACAGATTATATGGTAATGCTGTCGGAAGGCATATTGCCGGAAGAGACATTGCGGGAACGGATGCAGGAAGCAGAAGAACGATTACGGAAAAATGAGGGTGGAAAACAGAATGTATCAATGGGATAAAATAAAGGTGATTGGAAACTACGACACAGTTGTAGTTGGCGGTGGCACTGCCGGGGCGGCAGCGGGAATCCGTGCGGCAAAAGAAGGAAACAGGGTTTTGATCGTGGAAAAAAGCCTTGCACTTGGCGGGGCGGCTGTCAATGCGCTGGTGAATCCGATGATGGAGTCTTTTGTTGAACATGGAGAGATATTTCATGAGATTGAGAGACGCCTGAAAGAAAAAGGGGTCACTACCAGAGATGGCATTATGGAATATGTACATTCCACAGCAGAGGCAAAAGCACTTGTGTTAGAGGAGATGTTTCTGGAATATGGAGGCGGGATATTATATGATGCAGTGCTGACCGACTGTCAGGTAAAAGATCAGAAAATTGAAAAGATTTTTGTGACGACTGAGGAAGGTGTATATGCGATAGAGGCAGAACAATTTGTTGACGCCACCGGGGATGCGGTTCTTTCAAGAATGGCGGGAGTAGCATATACCGCCGGGGATGAGAACGGAAATAACCAGATGACATCGCTGCGTTTTGAGATGGGTGGCATTGATGTCGAAAAATACCGGGCATACTGTTTGTCTTTAAATGATGAATTTTCTCCGCTGGTAAAAGGATACTTTTTTGAATCTGCAATGGTGCGGAATAAGAATTTTAAACTTGAACCGGTTTTTCGAAAAGGGGTGGAACTTGGATATCTGAAAGAGGAAGATCTCGTTTACTACCAGTGTTTTTCCATTCCAGATCAGCCGGGTTGTATGACATTTAACTGTCCGCATATCAGTAGTATGAAGAAGAATACCGATGTGTGGGCACGGAGCAGAGCTGTAACGGAAGGACATCAGATGATCTTCCGGCTGGTTTCATTTTTAAAGGCATGTATGCCGGGATTTGAACATGCGTATCTGATTCGGGAAGCATCAGCACTCGGTGTCCGGGAATCCTACCGTATTGTCGGAAAATATGTGCTGAGTGAAGACGATTACATAAAGAGGGCAAGATTTGAAGATGCAGTGGCAAAAGGAGACTGGTATATTGATGTACACTCTGCAACGAAAGGACTTGTCCATATGGAGAAGTATCAGAGGGGAGAATACTATGAGATTCCATACCGGTGTCTTATCAATGAGCAGGTCGACAATCTGTTAACAATCGGCAGATGTATTTCTACAACATTTCTGGCTCAGGCGAGTATCCGTATCCAGCCGACGGTGATTGATATGGGAGATGCGGCAGGAAAGGCATGTGCGGATGCACATACAAAGCAGACTGCACTGAGTAAGTTTGAGGGGAAAAATTTGATATAATGGATACCGTTGTCCTCACAGATTGTTTGTGTTTTGCGTGAAAAAAGAATATAATGGGAACATTATTGTAATAAAACAGGAACAGGTGATGGAACCTTGAAGAATAGCAGATATATAATTTTTAACCAGAATGAGACGAAAGGCCAGATTGAGGCTGCGCAGTCGGATATGACGCAGGTAGAGCACACGATTGCCAATTATTTTCTAAATAATGAGGAGCTGACAGATTTTTCATCCAAGCGGATATCAGCACTGCTCTATGTATCCGAGGCAACATTGTCACGCTTTGCAAAAAAATGTGGATTTAAGGGATACCGTGAATTTATTTTTGCATACGAAAAGGACTTAAAAGAGGAAAAAAATGGAACAGTCAGTGAGAAAGATATCAGTCTGTTTACCAAGAAGGTACAGAGCAGTTATCAGAAGCTGCTGCAGGAAAATTTTAAATTGCTTGATGAGAACCAGATCCGCCGGATTGCCGGACTGTTAAATGTAAGCCGGCGTGTGTTTGTCTATGGAATGGGAAGTTCCGGCAATGTCGCAGAGGAATTTCAGCTCCGTTTTATGAGGATCGGACTGGATGTGACTGCGGTAACAGATTCACAGATGATACAGATGAGTGCAGCACTGGTTGAGGAGAGGATGCTTGTCATTGCAATTTCTCTCAGTGGAACGACGAGAGAGATTGTGGAAAGTATCCGCATCGCAAAAAGCAGAAATGCAAAAGTAATCTTTATCACTGCGAATCCGGCACCGGAGACGGCGGCAAGATGTGATGAAGTGTTAAGGGTTGCCTATCTGAAAAACCTGGATACAGGTACGAAAATTTCACCACAGTTTTCGATTCTGGTCATGATCGATATTTTGTATTCGTATTATTTTGCAAATGATTCGTATTTTAAGGCACAGAAATATAAAGAGACTTTATCTGCCATACAAGGAAAACATAAGGGTGCAATGGAAGATGTAAAAAAGGAGAAAATCCGGAATGAGTAACGGAAAAACATATTTGGGTGTGGATATAGGTGGTACATCCGTAAAACTTGGGCTTGTAGATGAACAGGGTGTAATCCGGTATAGTGAGGCTTACGATGTTGCATTTGACAGGTATGAGACACCGATTCTTAAGACAGTTTTAAAAAGTATGAAATTGTTTCTTGCGGAACACGAGGTGACGGAACAGGAGCTGGCGGGAATTGGTGTGTCGGCTACCGGCGGCATTGATACGGTAAATGGTGTTGTCATCGGATCAGCAGGGCATATTCAAAACTGGGAAGGAAGCCGGATCAAAGAGGAGATGGAAAAAATGTTTCATCTCCCGACGACGGTATTGAACGATGCCAATGCGGCGGCTCTTGGAGAAATGTGGATCGGAGCTGCAGCAGACCGTCGGAATGTTATTGTAATGACGGTTGGGACTGGTGTTGGAGGTGGAATCATTGTAGATTCTAAGATCCTTCTGGGCGCAAATGGTCTTGCCGGTGAGATCGGACATATTGTGATAAACAGTGATGGTGAGCTGTGTTCGTGTGGCAATCATGGCTGTATGGAGCATTATGGTTCAACCACTGCTCTGATTCGCAGAGTCAGAGATGCGGCATCCTGCGGGAAGATAATACTTCCGGAAGAACAGGAACTGGACGGAAGATTTATTTTTTCGGAAGCAGAAAAGGGCAGCACTGCAATGTTGGAACTGCTTGATTCCTGGATCGATGACATTGCCTCCGGTCTGGTCGGACTGGTTCATATCTTTAATCCCGAACTGATTTTGATTGGTGGGGGAGTCTCGGCACAAAAGGAGCTGTTTATTGACCGTCTGAGGGAAAAAGTGATGGCAAGATGTATGCCTCATTTTGTGAAGCATCTTGAACTAAAGGCGGCTGAACTTGGAAATGATGCAGGCTTGATTGGAGCAGTATATTATTGTATACAACAGAATATTCTGTAGCATAAAACAATAGAATGCACGCTCTGCGAACATTCTATTGTCATGAATTAATCGCGTGAGCCGAAATAATGAGTTTTGGCTCACGCGATTATGTTTTGTAAGAATTTATCGTTATCTAAGAGCTGCTTCATCTGCAACGATGGAAACATTTGGATGGAGCTGTAAGATGGAAGCCGGAACCTGTGGTGTGATCGGACCATAGATTGTCTTGTAAAGTGCGTCGGCTTTATCAGCACCACTTACAACTAAAAGGATGCGTTTTGCAAACATGATACTTCTGATTCCCATTGTGATTGCCTTGCGGGGAACGTCATTAATGCTGGAAAATAATCTTGCATTTGCCTCAATGGTGTTTTGGGATAAGTGAACGAGATGTGTGCCTGCGGTATAGGAATCGGACGGCTCGTTAAAACCGATGTGTCCATTATGACCGAGCCCAAGAAGCTGTAAGTCAATGCCGCCTAAAGATCCTATCATGGAATCATAAGTGTTACATTCAGTCTCGATATCCAAAGCGGTTCCATCTGGCAGATGAACCTTTTCTGCATTAATGTTGACTTTAGAGAACAGATGTTTATTCATAAAATAGTGGTAACTGTTCGGATCGTTGGCAGCAAGTCCTAAATATTCGTCAAGATTTATGGTTGATACTTTTGAAAAGTCAAGATCCCCCTTTTGATACCATTCAATGAGCTGATCATAAGTACCAATCGGTGAAGAACCGGTTGCCAGCCCAAGGACGCTGTCTGGTTTCTGGATGATCTGTGCGGAAATGATATTTGCAGCTCGGCGGCTTACGGCGGCATAGTCTTTTTCCTTATAAATGTTCATGTGATAATTTCCTTTCTGTATCATTTGTTTATGATAGGATTATTATAGAAAGTGAAACAGAACTAGTCAAAAGAATCGGGGCAAATGGAAAGTACTTTCATAAAACAAGGAATTGCGGTAAGGGTTTTGCTTGAGAAATAGTTAAATTATGATATAATAGACGAGAAAAGGACTAATTTAGACAGAAATACTTTGGAAAGGAAAATACAATGAAGAAAATCTTAGATTTGATTACGGATGAAGTGACCAAAGCATTCACAGACTGTGGTTATGATGCAAAATATGGAAAGGTTACTTTATCTAACAGACCGGATCTTTGTGAATATCAGTGCAACGGCGCAATGGCAGCTGCAAAAGAGTACAAAAAAGCACCGTTTATGATCGCAGATGAGGTTGCAGCAAAACTTGCAGAGACATCCATGTTTTCCATGGCAGAATCCGTAAAACCGGGATTCTTAAATTTAAAACTGGATGAGACATTTTTAGCATCCTATGTGGCAGACATGCAGGCAGATGAGGGACGTTTTGGATGTGAAAAAGCAGAAAATCCAAAGACCATCATGATCGATTACGGCGGACCGAACGTGGCAAAACCATTGCATGTCGGTCATTTACGTTCCGCGATCATCGGAGAGAGCATCAAAAGAATTGGTAAATTTGTCGGACATAAGGTGATCGGAGACGTACATTTAGGAGACTGGGGACTGCAGATGGGACTGATCATCACCGAGTTAAAGCTGCGCCAGCCGGATCTTGTCTACTTCGATGAAAACTTTGAGGGGGAATATCCGAAAGAAGCACCGTTTACGATTTCTGAATTGGAGGAGATCTATCCGACCGCAAGTAAAAAGTCAAAAGAGGATGAGGCATACAAAGAGGCAGCCATGCAGGCAACTTATGAGCTGCAGAATGGAAGAAAGGGCTATCAGGCATTACTTTCCCATATCTTAAACGTGTCTGTGACAGACTTAAAGAAAAACTATGAGAACTTGAACGTATCTTTTGAACTCTGGAAAGGTGAGTCTGATGCGCAGCCTTATATTCCGGCAATGGTGCAGAAAATGAAAGATGACGGCTTTGCCTATGTCAGTGACGGAGCACTGGTCGTCGATGTAAAAGAAGACACCGATACGAAAGAGATCCCGCCTTGTATGATCTTAAAATCAGACGGTGCATCCCTCTACAATACGACCGATCTTGCAACGATCGTATGGCGTGAGGAAGATTATGACCCGGACGAGATCATTTATGTGGTAGATAAGAGACAGGAACTTCATTTCGTACAGGTATTCCGCTGCGCAAGAAAGACCGGACTGGTAAAACCTGAGACAGAGTTAAAATTCTTAGGATTCGGTACCATGAATGGCAAAGACGGAAAGCCGTTTAAGACCAGAGATGGCGGTGTTATGCGTCTGGAATATCTGGTATCTGAGATCGACAATGAAATGTTGAAGAAGATTACCGAGAACCAGAAATCCAAAGAAAATCTTGGAATCAGTGAGGAAGAGGCAAAGGAGACCGCAAAGACGGTTGCACTTGCAGCAATCAAATATGGAGATCTTTCCAATCAGGCAGGCAAAGATTATATTTTTGATATTGACCGGTTCACCTCCTTTGAGGGAAATACCGGACCATATATCCTGTATACGATCGTTCGTATCAAATCCATTCTGCACAAATATCATGATTTAGGAAAGAGCGCCAAAGACGCTGTGATCACGGCGGCACATTCTGAGAGTGAGAAAAATCTGATGTTAGAACTTGCTAAATTTAATGCAGTGATCGAAAGTGCATTTGTGGATACGGCACCACATAAGATCTGCTCCTATATTTATGATCTTGCTAATGCATTTAACAGTTTTTATCATGAGACAAAGATCATGTCAGAGGAAGATGAAATGGTTCAGAAATCCTATATCCGTGTGTTAGAACTGACAAAGTCTGTGCTTGAGACAAGTATTGATCTGCTTGGATTCTCTGCACCGGAGCGTATGTAGGAAAAAGGTCCTATTCCCTGCCAAAAGAAAATATGGTATACTATTTTAAAAAGTAAAAGAAATAAAACAAGGAGGAAAAACCCCTGCTCGTCAATGAGCTCGCATTTTCCTTCGGAAAACAAGGAGGATTTATGAGAAAGTTAAGTAAGAAAGTAATTGCATTTGCACTTGCAGTTGTGATGTTTGTTACAGCCGGTGCAGCAGCACCGCAGGGAACTGTCGAGGTACAGGCAGCGAGCAGTAAGGTTTATATTATTGATAGTAACAAAAATATGGTATTTACTTATAAACCAGGGGATGGTTATACAGGATACTATACACTAATTACTATCATGGGCTGCAACAAGGCATCACAGATTAAAAAGTTAAAGAGCAGTAGTAAAGATGTTAAGGTTTATGCAAAAAACGGTTATATTCGTGCAGAATTTGGTAAGAAGGCAATTAAAAAAGCAACCATTACCTGTAAGGTTAAGGGCGTAAACCTGAAAGCTACATTGTCGGTTAAGAAGTACACCAATCCATGTTCATCTTTTAAACTTGGAAAAACCAATCTTACATCAAAATTCAGCAAAACAGATGTGTTTAAGACGAACAAGAATTATAAAAACCAGAAGCTGACCATTAAAATGAACAAAGGCTGGAAGATCACGAAAGTATATGTACAGAAAAAGAGTGGATCTTATACAACAGAAAGAATGAATAAAACCAGTTATTCTAAAAAGATCAGTTTAACAAATAACAGCGGTTATGTTTATGTGTACTGTTACAATGAAAAAACAAAAGTGTCAGAGTGTCTTGAAATCCGGGATGCAAGCTGGTATTAAAAATTATTTATAAATAACCATACAGGAAGAAGAACTATAGGCGAATGTTCTATAGTTCTTTTTTTATGCATAAAAATAAGCCTGTCTCATAGAATGAATTAAAAGAAACGGGGGGAGGCATATGGAAAATCTGAAAGTTTTGTTTCCGGTACATATCAGAGAAAAAATAAAGGATGATGGGTGGATGGACGGACTTGAAGAAATTCGTATCCGGGTAAATCAGCCAATCGAGCTTGAATATGCAGATGAAACACGCTGTCTGACAAATGCAGATGATAAGATAACAGGTGCTGATATTGCAGAGATGTTAAGCTATATCAGTGAGTATTCTCTGTATGCATATCAGGAGGAATTGCGGCAGGGCTATATTACGATCGAGGGGGGACACAGGATCGGAATTGCAGGGGAAATCGCAAAAGACAGGGAAGGGATTGCAGGGATAAAATATGTCAGCTTTATGAATATTCGTGTGGCACATGAAAAAAAAGGATGCGCAAAAGAAATTCTGCCCTATCTGAAAAACGGAAACAGTATCTATAATACATTGCTGGTATCAAAACCGGGAGCTGGAAAAACAACCTGTCTGCGTGACTGTATCCGCAGTCTTTCAAACGGGAAAGAGGGATGGGATGGCATGAAAATCTGTGTGCTGGATGAGAGGTCAGAGATCGCAGCCTGTCATTTGGGCATTCCGCAGAATGATATGGGAATGCGGACAGATGTTTTGTCCGGATGTGAAAAATCGGATGGAATGATACTCATGCTGCGTTCCATGTCCCCACAGATCATAGCAGTGGACGAACTTGGTGGGAAAAAGGATTTTGAAGCGGTCGAACAGGCAGCATATTCGGGAGTGCATATTCTTGGCACAGTGCATGCGGACACGGTGGAAGAATTATGGGAAAAGCCTTATCTGAGACAAGGAATAAAGAAAGGAATTTTTGAGCGGTTTATTCTGATCCGGCGCAGCCGGTCCGGAGAACGGGAGTTTCAGGTCTTTAACGGGAAAAGAGAAAGATTATGCTGAAACTGATAGGTGGTATTTTAGTTGCGGGTTCCGGAGTCGGACTTGCCGTAAGCATGATAGGTGAGATCAGACAGCATCTGCAAAGGCTGTACGAGATCCGGCAGCTTCTGTTAAATATTTCCGGGGAGGAGGCACTTGCATTGCTCCCGATGGAGCATATTCTGGATAAACCGGGACTGACAAAAGATGCCGCGCTGCAAAAGGTATGCAGGGAGATCGCAGAAAGTCTTGCCGCGAAAAAAGAGGGAAGCGGAAGTGAGATCTGGCGGGAGGCATTTTGGAAAAACCAGAAAGAACTGGGGCTTCACGCGGCGGAACTTGAAATTACCGCAAATGCAGGTACCGCTTTTTTTGGCAGAAATATCAAAGAGAACGAGAAAATGCTTTCTTTTTATTTAGAGAGACTTGATTTTGTGATCGGACAGGAGCGGAAAGAGCAGAGAGAAAAGCAGAAAGTGGCGGGGACCGTCAGTGTAATTGGGGGGATGATGTTGGTGATACTTTTGATATAGCATGGGAAAAACAGGTATATCAGGCAGTCAGGAGAGGGGAATTGGATTACGGATGAGTGTTAATTTGATATTTAAAATTGCAGCGGTCGGGATTTTAGTCACGGTCATCAGTCAGGTGTTAAAACACAGCGGAAGAGAGGAACATGCGTTTCTGACAAGTCTTGCAGGACTTTTGATCGTCCTCTTCTGGATCGTTCCATATATTTATGAATTGTTTGAGACCATGCAGTCGCTGTTTGCACTATAAAAATTACCGGGATGAAAACATCACGGGGCAGAGGGATGGTATGCAAACAGGTAAAAACAGGGCAAAAATGAGGCGTGAAATGGACATTTTAAGAATATCGGTTCTTGGTATCGCAGGCGTTCTTCTGGCTGTGTTACTGCAGAAAGAAAAAAGTGAATACAGTATGTTTATCAGTATGGCGGTCTGCATCTGCATTTTTATCTATATTATTGGAAAGGTGGAAACGGTCATTGACTTTGCAAAAAAAATGCAGTCGTTTGCTGCGGTGGATCAGACGTATATCACACTGATCTTAAAAATGGTCGGGATCACCTATGTGGCGGAGTTTGCAATGAATATTTGCAAAGATGCCGGATATGCGGCGGTTGGAAATCAGATCGAACTGTTTGCAAAACTGTCGATTTTAGTCTTAAGTATCCCGGTTTTAACCGTATTTTTAGAGACTGTCGGGAGTTTTTTATGAAGAAAAAGTGGGTTGTGTGCGTGGCATGTATTCTGATATTGTGCATGACAGCAGCAGTACCGGTTTTTGCTGCGGGAAAAAATGCGCAGAATGATAAAACGGATTATCTGGACGAGATGACAGGGGAACTGGACTTCTCGAAACTGGATCATTTTATGGGGCAGGATGCAGGGGATGGTGGGATCACATTCTCAGAGCTTGTGGAAGAATTGCTGCATCAGGAAAATCCGGGAACGGTATATCAGCAGCTTGGCCCCTGGCTGGTCAGCCAATTATGTGAGTCGGTCCGCGAAAACGGCAAAATACTGGTGGAGGTGGTGCTGCTTGCCGTTTGTTTTTCCGTGCTTAAAAATTTTGCCGGTGCGTTTGCGTCATCTTATGTGTCGGATCTTTGCTTTATCCTTGTTTTCTGTGTCCTGGCAGTGCTGATGATGCAGTCATTTCTGACGTTCCGTGGCATTGTGTGCGGTGTGCTGGAGAAGAGTGTGGAATTTTTCCGGATCTTTATACCGACGTTTAGCATTGCGATGGTGTTTTCCGCGGGTGCCGGCAGCGCGTCAGGATTTTACCAGACGGCATTTCTGATCATATATCTGATCGAGTGGCTGTTTCTTACCATTCTGGTGCCGATGATCCACATATACATATTGACGGTATTTATCAATTATTTTTTCGAGGAGGAAAAATTTGCAAATATGATGGAACTGATCGGCGGACTGATCCAGTGGATCATCCGGCTTGCCGGGATCATTGTGCTGGGGTTAAACGTCGTGCAGGGGATCGTGGCACCGGCGAAGGACAGGCTGCTTTACGGGACAGCAGGGCGGGCAATGGCAATGATCCCAGGGATCGGCAATGCGGTGAATGGAGTCAGTGAACTTTTGCTTGGCTCCGGGATCATGATCAAAAACTGTGTCGGTGCGGCAGCTCTGATCGTGCTGGTCATTTTAGTGTCGGTGCCGATGGCGCAGGCGGGATGTATCGTATTTTTTTATAAGGTAGCTGCCGCTGTGGTGGAGCCGGTTGCGGATAAGAGGATCGCTGGATGTTTAAAGGGGATGGCGCAGGGCGGGATGCTCTATTTAAAGCTGATGGGATATTGTGTGATGCTGATCTTTTTAACGATTGCACTGACGGTCGCATCTTCCGGTTTTATATATTGACTTTGATATCTTAGCTCATTTACAGAGAGGAAAATGGATGAACACGTTTGTGAAATATATTCAGAATTTTTTTGCACTTTTTCTGCTGCTTATGGTGGTAAGGCAGCTGATCCCAAATGGCAGATTAAAAAAATACATTTATTTTTTTACGGAACTGGTGTTTGTGATCGGTATCCTGCAGCCGTTTTTTTCTCTTTTTGGTGATGATGCTGATTTGCTGGATAAAATCCGGTATGAGACTTTTACGGAAAATTTAAGTGAGGCATCCAGGGACGTAAGCCGCATGGAATTTTTGCAGAATGATTATTACCGGAAAGAATATGAGGATGCGGCGGCACTGGATGTTCTGAGTACGGCGGATGGATATTTAGATCCATTTGGACTTGCGGGAAAGCGCGCTTCGGTGGAGCTGACGGAAAATTATGAAGTGAAAAAAATCGTGCTTACGGTGGGGGAAAAAGAGGAGGATGACACGGAGGGGATGTTTGTGGAACAGGGAAAAGCACAGGGCAGCAAAGTCGTGCTTGACGGGCTGAAACAGAAACTTATGCAGTATTATGGGGCAGAGGAAGAACAGATACAGATTTCCTATGGTGGTGAAAGATGACGGAGAGACTGAAAGAGTTTTTACAGCAGAAAAAGTGGCGTCAGTTAAAAAAGACAGACTGGATCGCGGCTGCCCTTGTGGGGGTGCTTCTTCTTGTGGTGGCGATGCCTTCCGGTGGAACGGGCGTACATATATCGGAAAATAAAAAAGAGGACACCGCGCAGGAGAAAACGGAACAGAAATACGAAAAAAAGGACTATGCGGAGTATTTAGAGCATAAATTAGAACAGGTGTTAGGACAGATGGAAGGAGTGGGGAAAGTTTCTGTCATGGTCACGGTGGCAGATCAGGGGGAAGATATCATAGAAAAGGATAAGACAGAACATACATCCACAGTCACAAATACGGACAGCGGGAGTATGGAGATGACGACGGAAAAGGAAAGTGGGGAAGAGACGGTATATGAGGAGAGCGGCGGCGAAAAAGCTCCGTATGTCAGCAAAGAAATACTTCCGGAGATCGAGGGGGTGCTTGTGGTGGCAGAAGGGGGAGACAGCCCGCGGATCGTTTCTGATATTTCAGATGCCGTAAAGGCATTATTTCAGGTGGAAGCACATAGAATTAAGGTAGTAAAGATGAGTTCGAAGGAGGATGGAACGTGAAAAAGATATTTCAGAAAAACCAGCTGATTATTACAGCACTCGCGTTGATGATTGCGGTGGCGGGATATTTCAGTTACATGAACAATCACATTGATGACGGTACGGCAGCTGAGACGGCGGCAAATGCAGGTACAGATGCACTGAATGCAGAATATGAGATCTCGGATGAAGATCCACTGGCTGCAGAAGATATTTTTACGGATGAGGGAACCGGGGAGGAACTTGCACTTGTAGATGGAACGGAGACCGCGGATGCAGGAACCGGCGAAGATACATATGATGCGGCAGATGCAGCTATGGCGGATAGCCAGGGTGTTGCGGAAAATGTGGCAGACGGTCAGAATGATGCAGCAGATGTGAGTGCAGATGCAGCGGATGTGGCAGACATGACGTCCCAGGATGCAGAGGAGATTGAAAATCCCGGGGAGGCGGTTCTCACAAGTACCGGCACTGCAAATCTCGACTATGCAGCAAGAATGAAATTAAACCGAGAACAGATCCGGTCTAAAAATAAAGAGGCGTTATTAGAGATCGTAAACAATACATCCGTTGCAGATAACTTAAAGCAGGATGCCGTGAATAAAATGGTGGCAATGACAGATATCGCGGAGCGAGAAGCCGCAGCAGAAATGCTCTTAGAGGCAAAAGGATTTTCAGATGTCGTGGTCAGCATTACCGATGATAACTGTGATGTAGTACTTAATATGGGAGAAGTGACCGATACAAAAAGAGCACAGGTGGAGGATATCGTAAAACGGAAAACCAATATTTCCGCAGACAAGATCGTGATCACACCGATCGTTGTAACAGACGCCGAGTAGGGCGTCTGTTTTTTCATAGGAAATTACTTCCTATGAATCAAAAAGCCCTTCGGGCAGGATTCTTTCTTGGCATTTTACTTGATTTTTTTTTAGTTACAGTTTATCCTAATAAGGATAGAAGAGAGTACATTGCATGAAATGGATTTGCACATGCAGGAATGGAGACTTTAGCGTGAAAAATACATTTTTCACACGCAAGATTTGTGCTTCGCACAAACTTGTGATGCGCTTAAAAACAGCGCAAGAATGGAGATTAATATGAAAAGAGTATTTTTGATCGTACTTGACAGTGTTGGAATTGGAGAAATGCCGGATGCGGCAGATTACGGTGATGCTGGAAGCAATACCATAAGAGCAGCGGCATCCAGTCCGTATTTTTCCATGCCAAACATGAGAAAATTAGGATTTTTTAATATAGATGGAGTTAAGATCGGAGAGAAAGAAAAGAATCCCACCGGTTCCTTTGCAAGAATGACGGAGGTATCGAAGGGAAAAGATACGACCATCGGTCACTGGGAGATCGCGGGCATCATCTCAAACAGTCCGCTGCCGACTTACCCGAACGGATTTCCACAGGAAATTTTAGACGAGTTTACAAAGAGAACCGGCAGGGGAGTGCTTTGCAACAAACCGTATTCGGGAACGGATGTGATCCGCGATTACGGCGAAGAACACATGAAAACGGGAAAACTGATCGTATATACGTCTGCGGATTCGGTATTTCAGGTGGCAGCGCACGAGGATGTCGTGCCGGTTGAGACACTTTACGAATACTGTAAGATTGCAAGGAAAATATTGACCGGGGAAAATGGTGTGGGACGTGTGATCGCAAGACCGTTTGTCGGTACGCCGGGCAATTTCACAAGAACGGTAAGACGTCATGATTTTTCCCTGCAGCCGCCAAAGGTGACGATGTTAGATCAGTTGTGCGGACATGGATATGACGTGCGTTCTGTGGGTAAGATCATTGATATTTTTGCAGAAAAAGGTATCAAAGAGTATGTGCGCACAACCGGAAATGAGGACGGGATCAATAAGACGATTGATTATATGAAACAGGATTTTGAGGGACTTTGTTTTACAAATCTTGTAGATTATGATATGCTCTACGGGCACCGTAATGACGTGGAGGGCTACGCAAAGGCGCTGACTTATTTTGATGAGCGTCTGCCGGAGCTTCTCGCTGCAATGAGAGACGAGGATATCTTAATGATCACGGCAGATCACGGATGTGATCCGAGTACGCCATCAACCGATCATTCCAGAGAATATACACCACTTGTAATGTATGGAAAACCGATCAGAGCGGGTGTTAATTACGGAACCAGAAGCTGCTTTTCGGATATTGCAGCAACCATTCTTGCTTATTTTGATATAGAGCCGGAATGTGCGGGAGAAGCGATCCCGATTTTATAAGGATTTTTGGAGGATAAAAAAGTTTTGGCTGATTTAAGAAAAGAGATAGAAAAAAGACGTACATTTGCAATCATTTCCCACCCGGATGCAGGTAAGACAACCCTGACAGAGAAGTTCCTGCTCTATGGAGGAGCGATCAATCTTGCCGGTTCTGTCAAGGGAAAGGCAACTGCACGCCATGCGGTATCTGACTGGATGGAGATCGAGAAGGAGAGAGGTATTTCCGTTACTTCTTCTGTGTTACAGTTCAATTATGGCGGTTACTGCATTAATATTCTGGATACACCGGGACATCAGGACTTCTCGGAGGATACCTATCGTACCCTGATGGCTGCGGATTCTGCAGTCATGGTTATCGATGGATCTAAGGGTGTCGAGGCACAGACGAGAAAATTATTTAAGGTCTGTGTAATGCGTCACATCCCGATCTTTACCTTTATCAATAAAATGGATCGTGATGCGAACGATACATTTGATCTGTTAGACGAGATCGAAAAGGAGCTTGGAATCGCAACCTGTCCGGTAAACTGGCCGATCGGTTCCGGAAAGAATTTTAAGGGTGTATATGACCGCAACACAAAAGAGGTCATGACATTTTCGGATACGCTTAAGGGAACGAAAGAGGGAACGGAAAAGCATATTGCAGCAGATGATCCTGCATTGATCGATGAGATCGGACAGGACGCATACGATAAGCTGATGGAGGAGATCGAACTTCTCGACGGGGCAAGTGCGGAATTTGATATGGATCTTGTTACAAAGGGAGAACTTTCACCGGTATTTTTCGGATCTGCCCTGACAAACTTTGGTGTGGAGACATTTTTACAGCATTTCTTAAAAATGACATATTCCCCGCTGCCGCGTAAGGCTGATATTGGGGAGATCGATCCGTTTGATGAGCATTTTTCCGCATTTGTATTTAAGATACAGGCAAACATGAATAAGGCGCACCGTGACCGTATCGCATTTATGCGTATCTGTTCCGGAAAATTTACCGCCGGTATGGAGGTTACGCATGTACAGGGAGGCAATAAAAAGATCAAACTGTCACAGCCGCAGCAGATGATGGCACAGGAGCGTCATATCGTAGATGAGGCGTATGCAGGGGATATCATTGGTGTGTTCGATCCGGGCATTTTCTCAATCGGAGATACGCTTACCACAGCAAAACCGTTCCAGTTTGAAGGAATCCCTACCTTTGCACCGGAACATTTTGCAAGAGTGCGTCAGGTAGATACCATGAAACGTAAACAGTTCATGAAAGGTATGCAGCAGATCGCACAGGAAGGTGCAATCCAGATTTTTCAGGAATACAATATGGGTATGGAGGAAGTCATTGTCGGCGTTGTTGGTGTCCTTCAGTTTGATGTTTTAAAATACCGTCTGGAAAATGAATACAATGTAGAGATCCGTATGGACAACCTGCCATATGAGCATATCCGCTGGATCGAGAATGAGGATATTGATATGGACAGGCTTGTCGGAACTTCGGACATGAAGAAGATTCAGGACTTAAAAGGCAGACCGCTACTCCTGTTTGTCAACTCCTGGAGTGTCGGTATGGTGCTTGACCGTAATGAGGGACTGGTTCTTTCTGAGTTTGGACGTGAGTAAAAGGAAAGGTCTGGCTGACCAAATCTGTAATACGGGTATTGTCAGTATTATGTGAATTTAAACATCAGGAAAAGGAAAACAGAAAATGGCAGTTATCACAATCACAAAAGATAATTTTGAAAATGAAGTACTTGGTGCGAAACTCCCGGTTGTACTTGATTTCTGGGCAGAGTGGTGTGCACCGTGCAAGATGCAGTCTCCGGTGATCGAAACGCTTGCAGAAGAATTAGATGGCAAAGTCATCTTCGGCAAGGTCAATGTTGATGAGGAAGCTGCGCTGGCATTGAAATATCAGATCATGAGCATTCCGACACTGGTTGTCATGAAATACGGACTGTTCCAGAACCGTGCAGTCGGGCTGCAGACAAGAGAAGAAATCATGGATATGATCGCACAGATCAAAGAAGATTAGCGATTATTTGCATCAGGCATAGCCATGCGAAACCCATTAGTTTATGAATGCTACCATTATCAGGGCATTCATAAACTGAAAAATGAGTTTTGTTTCCGGACTTATGCCTTATTTTTTTTGTAAGCAGCTTTCTCTGCCTGCATTTCCAGATATAACCGCATTACATTCCATTTCCGGTTTGTCGGGGTTAGAACAGCTTTATAATCAATGGTAACCTGATCTCTGCGGAGCGCAAGCAGAAGTTTATCCATCTTCTTCTCTGGAAAATCACAGAATACGATCAGGCTTTCTGATGGAACTTCCCCGGAAAAAAGGTTTAACAGAGGGGACGAGGTCTTACTTACGATCATTTCTAATGTTTTTAAATAATCAGTGGCAGGAACTAACTCTATCCGGATTTTCAAAGCCCCTGCTATTTGCTTTAATTTCTTTAAATTATCATCATCTAAATGAAATACCAGTAATTTTTCCATACATAACTCCGTTTCAAATTTATAGGACAGGCATATTATAAAATTTTTTGTGCGGGGTGTAAACAACTTTTGATAGTGTGATTTCAATCTATCTTACAAATGCTGGTTTGCGGGTGACATGCGTCGCCCGTCCAAATGGTGTGTCGTAGGTCTGTGAATGGCATTTTGCGCAAAGCCGGAGTTAATTTTGGTTCCGTTGTACGAAAATAAGAAAAGTCTAAGTGTGTCTGAGTTAGATTTTCTCGGAGTGACGTGACCGGCAACAACGAGTCATCCATGACTCGATGCTGCCTTGTTCTGCCATCCGTGGCAGAACATCACTGTATACCTACGGACACACTAAGATTTTCTAATTTTCTCCCAAAGTCACAAAATTACTTCGGCTTTGCGCAAGATGCCAGACTTCAGGTTATGAACACCATTTGGGCGGGCGGTTCATCTCAAAACTGGGGGCGTAGGTGCGAATTTTCCAGTATTATCAAACCAATAATAATCCATTAAACATAGTTATTTGGAAATATTTTTTTTAACAGATTCAGACATAAAAACACTAAAAATTTACACCTGCCAAAGTTGTAAAATGAGTTCCCCGGCTAAGGGTGGTTCACAACCTTGCGGCTGGCAAATCGCATCAAGCCAGGATTCGTTTTGTGACTTTGGGAGAAAATTAGGCAATCTTAGTCTGCCTGTCCGTAACACAGTGTTGTGCTGCCACGGACGGCAGCACAAGTCTTAATGCCCCCGGACGGGGCGTTTAAGACGCACACGTCCCTCCGCCACAACCTATACCAGGCAGCCTTAGATTGACTTATTTTCGTACAACGGAACAAAACGAGTCCCGGCTTGATGCAATTTGCCAATCGAAAACCCCCGGAACCACCTTACACGAGGAAACTCATATCACCCACAAACCAGCATTTATCGGGGAGCCCATAATGTATTGGAAAATGAAACAAAAAAGCTGTATAGAAGAAAAAATGTTGTTATAATTAATAGAAAAAGCAGAAAGGAACATGATCTATGAAAATAGCAATTATAACAGGAGCTTCAAGCGGACTTGGCAGTGAATTTGTAAGACAGATCAGCAGAAAGGAAAAATTAGGTGAAATATGGGTGATCGCGCGCAGAAAAGGACGCCTGACTGCATTACAAAAAGAAAGTCAGACACATCTTAGAATCATTACCGGGGATCTGACAAAGCCAGAGACGCTGCGGGAGATAGAGGCAATGCTCTGGAAGGAGAAGCCGGATGTGCGCATATTAGTCAATGCGGCAGGGTATGGAAAGATCGGTTCCTGGCGGGATATCAAAAGAAGCGATGTGGATGGCATGATCGATTTGAACTGTAAGGCTGCTGTTGCCATGACGCAGATCACACTGCCTTTTATGAAACGTGGGGCACGTATTTTACAGATCTGCTCGACAGCAGCGTTTCAGCCTTTCCCATATCTTAGTGTTTATGCGGCAACAAAAGCATTTTTATACCGTTATAGCAGGGCACTGCGTGTAGAACTTTATGGAACAGGAATCCGTGTGACTGCCGTCTGCCCATACTGGATCAAAGATACAGAGTTTATCGGCAGGGCAAAAAAGAGCAGTGACAGTTCTTACATCCGAAGTTTCCCACTTGCTTCCCGTCAGAAAAATGTAGTACATCATGCATTATCAGATGCGAAACTTGGACTCGCGGTATCCACACCGGGTATCGTCTGCACTCTGCACCGGGCAGCCGCAAAAATAATCCCGGCAGATCTGATGATGGGTATGTGGGCTCTGATACGGAGAATATAAACATAATTTACAATAATGAACGCATTGCATTTTTTTTCTAAGAGGTGCTATATTAAGAATAAAAATAGGAGCAATCGCCCACAAGTGGTTGATCTATTAATGGATTAGTAGAAAGCCACCCAGTAACCGCCAAGTATACGAGGGTGGTTTTTTGCTATGTAAAAATAGCTATTTGCAGAACGTAAAAATAAACGTCAGCAATGCCAGAAGGAAAAGACCAAACTGCATCAAAACCCGAAAATCAAAATGATTTTTCTTCATTGGCACCACCTCCATTCATGTGAATAGAGGTCAACACACCCAGTAACACGATGCTCTGTTTCTATATTTGTATATTAAGATAAGTACATTTTTTATACAATCTATATATATTTTAAAATTACCGTTTATCCCCTTGACAAATCCACATATCGGTATTATCATAAACATATGAACAGATAAGAATATGTTCAAATGATAATGTGAACGACCGGAGGTGTAAAATTTGGCAATAAACGATGTACCATGCTGTGAGGCATATGAAGTCCATGAAGATAAGATCAAAGCGGCAAGTGAACAGATGCCGGACGAGGATGAATTATATGATCTTGCCGAACTGTTTAAGGTATTCGGAGATTCCACGAGAATCCGGATTCTGTTCGTACTGTTTCAGTCTGAGATGTGTGTATGTGATCTGGCGCAGTCGCTGAACATGAACCAGTCGGCAATTTCACATCAGCTTAAGATTTTAAAACAGGCAAAGCTTGTGACCGGACGACGTGAAGGAAAGTCCGTGATCTATTCACTGGCAGATGAACATGTAAGGACTATCATTGACCAGGGAAGAGAACATATCGAAGAGTAAGTAAAAACAAAATTCATATTAAAAAGAAAATGGAGGAAGAGGTAATGAAAAAGAAATTCAAACTTGAGGATCTTGACTGTGCAAACTGCGCAGCAAAAATGGAAGAGGCAATCAAAAAAATCGAAGGTGTTAACGACGCAAGTGTCAGTTTCATGACACAGAAAATGATGGTAGATGCTGTAGATGACAAATTTGATGACATCATGAAAGAAGTAGTAAAAGTCTGCGCAAAGGTTGAACCGGACTGCAAGATCTTACTGTAAGAAAAATCCAAATAAAACAATAACATAGTTGTGTGTGACAATCGGTCTCATACAGGAAAAGCCCGGTTATGCAAAAGGAGTGCTGCACATGAACATATATCTGCGCAAAATAAAAAGACGCAGGAGAAAAGATATCAGGCAGCACGTTGTATGAAATACATGCATACCGGGCTTACAAAAAAGAAAACATATGAATACATGAACATATGAAATAAAAGTAGAAAAGAGGAAACGATATGACATCAAAACAGAAAAAAATGCTGTACCGTATTATCACTGCATTTGTGCTGTTTGTAGTGTTAATGGTTTTAGAACATACCGGAGTATTAGAGCAGTTACCGGGTCAGTGGCTTGTATTTCTGATCTATCTGATCCCATATCTGGTGATTGGTTATGACATTGTCTTTAAGGCGGTAAGAAACATCAGTCACGGACAGGTGTTTGATGAAAACTTCCTGATGATGGTCGCAACCTTTGGTGCATTTGGTGTAAAAGAATACTCGGAAGCAGTTGCAGTTATGCTGTTTTATCAGGTTGGAGAGCTGTTCCAGAATTATGCGGTCGGCAAATCCAGACAGTCTATTTCTGATATGATGAATATCTGTCCGGAGTATGCAAATATAGAGGAAGATGGCGTGTTAACGCAGGTAGATCCGGATGATGTGGAAGTGGGAAGCATCATTGTTGTAAAACCGGGCGAGCGTATCCCGCTTGATGGAATCGTGACAGAGGGAACATCCATGATCGATACAGCTGCACTGACCGGTGAATCTGTACCACGCAGGGCAACCGTCGGTGATGAGATCATCAGCGGTTGTGTGAATGGAAGCAGCACGATCAAAGTAAAAGTAACAAAAGCATTCGAAGATTCTACGGTAGCCCGTATTTTAGAACTGGTAGAGAATGCAAGCAGCAAAAAAGCAAAAGTGGAGAACTTTATCACCAGATTTGCAAAATACTATACACCGGTTGTTACCATCGGTGCAGTGATTTTAGCAATCTTACCTCCGCTGATCTTAGGCGGCGGCTGGGCAGACTGGATACAGAGAGCATGTATCTTCCTTGTTATTTCCTGCCCATGTGCACTTGTTATTTCCGTTCCGCTTGGTTTCTTTGGTGGAATTGGTGCTTCCTCTAAGATTGGTATTTTAGTAAAAGGAAGCAACTATTTAGAGGCAGTTGCCGAGATGACAACGATCGTTTTTGATAAGACCGGTACGCTGACAAAAGGTGAATTTAAAGTTTCTGAAGTCCTGCCATCTGCAGAGAAAAATAACACGATCGGAAAAGAAGAATTATTGGAGATCGCAGCCTACGGTGAAGGGTATTCCAACCATCCGATTGCAAACTCGATCCGTGAAGCATACGGAAAAACGCTTTCCATGGAGCGTGTTACAGATACGGAGGAGATCGCCGGACACGGTATCCATACATTTATTGATGGCAGGGAAGTATACCTTGGTAATGCAAAACTGATGGAGGCGCAGAATATCGCCTACACGGAAAACAAGACTGCCGGAACAGTTGTCTATGTGGCATGTAACAATGTATTTGCCGGAAGTATCGTAATTTCAGATACAGTCAAAGAAGGCAGTAAAAATGCAATCGCTGATATGAAAAAGGTCGGTGTGAAAAAGACGGTAATGCTGACTGGAGACAGACAGGCGGCGGCAGATGCTGTTGCAGCAGAACTTGGCATTGATGAAGTGCATGCAGAACTGCTCCCGGCAGATAAAGTTGGAGAAGTGGAGAAGTTATTAGGTTCACAGAATGAAAAAGAACGGCTTGCGTTCGTCGGAGATGGTATCAATGACGCACCGGTACTCACGAGGGCAGATATCGGAATTGCCATGGGAAGCATGGGATCGGATGCAGCGATCGAGGCAGCGGATATTGTGCTTATGGATGATGATATCCGAAAAATCGCATCACTCGTTAAAATTGCAAGAAAGACACTTGGCATTGTAAAACAGAATATTGTATTTGCACTTGCCATCAAGGCCCTGGTATTATTATTAGGTGCCCTTGGTATGGCAAATATGTGGGAAGCAGTATTCGCAGATGTCGGAGTTTCTGTGATCGCAATTTTAAACTCCATGCGTACGCTGAATACAAAATAGAAAATGAAAGATAAAACATGAAAAAGACGGCAAATGATAAAATTTCTCATTTGCCGTTTTTTAGTTGAAAATGGAAAAATGAGGGTATATAATCGTTAAAATGTTACAGAGAGGGCAGTCGGTTAATGACAGCCAATACAAATAATTTAATCCACAGGAGGTACATAAGATGTTAGATTGTTTTAAAGCAATTAACTGGAAAAAAACAGGTATTTTTGCAGCAGGAGTATTATTTGGAACCGCAGGTGTCAAAGTTCTCTCAAGCAAGGATGCTAAGAAAGTTTACACAAACTGTACAGCAGCAGTACTTCGTGCAAAGGAGTGTGTAATGAACACAGTTACAACTGTTCAGGAGAATGCCGGTGATATCTACGAGGAGGCTAAGAGTATCAACGAGGAGCGTGCCGCAGCAGCAGAGGCAGCAGCTTTCGCAGATGAAGCAGAGAAAGCCGCAGAAACAGAGGACAGTGCAGCAGAGAACGAGGCAGCTGTTGAAGAATAAGGTGTAAAACAAGTAGTCCTGAGAGGATTTCTTCATATAAATAAATGAGGATGAAAATATAAAAGCAGTGGCTTACTTATACCGCGACAGGAAGCACCGGGAGAAAATCCTCAGGTGCTTCCTTTTTTAGAGACAGTCTGGAAATGGAGTGAGAAATATGAAGTTTGTCATCAAACATGAGATCAAAGGGCGTATGCGTATCCATGTGTCCCAGTACAGGATGAGTTGTGGACAGGCAGATACGCTTCTTTATTTTTTACACAGCAATAAATATGTGACGTTTGCAAAAGTTTATGAGCGAACCGGGGATGCGGTAATCTCTTATATTGGAGATCGTGCAGAGATAATCCGTACATTACAGCAGTTTTCTTATGAAAAAGTGGATGTTCCAGCAGGTGTGATCGAAAATTCCGGCCGTGAATTAAATGCGAAATATCAGGAGAAACTGATCGAAAAAGTTGTCTGCCGTTATGCAAGTAAAATGTTTCTGCCATATCCGGTACGGGCATGTGTCACGACGTTCAAATCCGTAAAATATATATGGAAAGGTTTACAGTGCTTATGGCACCGGAAGATTGAAGTGCCGGTACTCGATGCAACTGCGATCGGGGTATCGGTTTTCAGAAATGATATTGAGACAGCCGGCTCGGTTATGTTCTTACTTGGCATAGGAGAACTCTTAGAAGAGTGGACGCATAAGAAATCCGTGGATGATCTGGCGCGTACGATGTCCTTAAATGTAGGAAAAGTCTGGTTAAAGCGCGAAGATCAGGAAGTACTCGTAACAACTTCAGAAATCCGTCCGGGAGATGAAGTTGTGGTTCATATGGGAAATGTCATCCCATTTGACGGTGTGGTAAGCGATGGTGAGGCGATGGTCAACCAGGCATCCTTAACCGGAGAATCTGTTCCGGTCCGGAGGGTAAAAGAAAATTCTGTTTATGCAGGAACAGTGGTAGAAGAAGGAGAACTTACAGTTCTTGTGAAAGAAGTCGGTGGTTCCAGCCGTTTTGAGAAGATCGTTACCATGATCGAGGAGTCTGAAAAATTAAAATCTGCACTGGAAGGAAAAGCAGAGCATCTTGCAGACAAACTGGTGCCATATTCACTGGGCGGTACAGCATTAACATATCTTCTGACCAGAAATGTAAATAAGGCAATATCTGTACTGATGGTTGATTTTTCCTGTGCGTTAAAGCTGGCAATGCCAATTTCCGTATTGTCAGCGATCCGTGAGGCAAGTCTATATCATGTGACCGTCAAGGGTGGCAAGTACTTAGAAGCAGTTGCGGATGCAGACACGATCGTTTTTGATAAGACAGGAACACTCACAAAGGCGCAGCCGACCGTTGTTGACGTCGTATCCTTTAACGGTGCAGATTCGGATGAGTTACTGCGTATCGCAGCATGTTTAGAGGAACATTTTCCTCATTCCATGGCAAAAGCTGTTGTGGATGCAGCACAGCAGAAACATCTGCTGCATGAGGAAATGCACACCAAAGTGGAGTATATCGTAGCACACGGTATATCAACAACGATCGATGGAAAACGTGCAGTGATCGGAAGCAGCCATTTTGTCTTTGAGGATGAAAACTGTACGATTCCGGAAGAAAAGCAGGATCTGTTTGACTCATTGCCAAAAGAATATTCACATCTGTATCTTGCTATCGAAGGAAAACTGGCAGGCGTGATCTGTATCGAAGATCCGCTTCGTGAGGAGGCAGAGGCAGTTGTTAATTCCTTAAAGCGTGCCGGTATCACAAAGGTTGTTATGATGACAGGAGACAGCGAACGTACCGCAGCAGCAATCGCAAAGCGTGTCGGTGTGGACGAGTATTATTCCGAAGTACTGCCGGAAGATAAAGCTGGATTTATTGAGAAAGAAAAAGCAGCCGGAAGAAAAGTGATCATGATCGGTGATGGAATCAATGATTCCCCGGCACTTTCCGCTGCAAACGTTGGTATTGCGATCAGTGATGGTGCAGAGATCGCAAGAGAGATCGCAGATATCACGGTTGGCTCGGATGATCTTTACCAGATCGTAACATTAAAACTATTATCGGACAGCCTGATGAAACGTATCCGCGGCAATTACCGCTTTATCGTAAGTTTCAATCTTGGATTGATCCTTGGAGGTGTAGCAGGAATTTTACAGCCGACTACATCAGCATTACTGCATAATACATCAACACTTTTGATCAGTTTAAAGAGCATGCAGAATCTGCTGGATTAGCAAAGAAAGGATGCGTATAATTCATTTAGCTGGAGCGTATATCTGACTGGTGGACAGTATTATTTGAAAATTGTTACTGGTGATGATATTACTTTGACTGTATCGAAGAATAATCTGAAAGAAAGTTTTACAGAGACACAGACAAAAAATAATGATATGATCGATACTGCAAATGCCATTGATCTGAAAAAGAAGTACAAAGGCGTGATGGCAGCGAATGACAGCATTGATTATTTCAGATTTAAGGTGCCGGCAAAGGGCAAAATCATTTTTAATGCGTTAAATTCTACCGATAATACATTGAAATATCTGTTTTATGATAAAAATTATAATCAGGTTTATAATTTTGAACTTTCTGACGGACGTAAAACAACAGAGACATTTGAACTTGCAGCAGGTAATTATTATCTTGCGGTGACACAGCGTACGGAAGGGTATGGCATCGGCAGTTACAACTTTACTTTGGATTATGCCGCAAGTGCGCCAGCTAAGCCGTCTGTTACCAGCGTAAAAAATGCATCTGGCAAAAAGATGGTTGTAAAATGGAAGAAAGTAAAAGGCATCAGTGGTTACGAGTTACAGTATGCAACGAGTTCTAATTTCAAAAAAGGACTGGTAAAGAAAAATATTTCTTCTGGCAAGACATCTGCAACTTATACAAAACTGGCAAAAAATAAAACCTATTATGTAAGAATGCGCTCTTATGTCAAGGTAAACGGCAAAAAGGTATATGGAAACTGGAGTGCAAAAAAGTGTGTTAAAATAAAAAAATAAGATCATAAAAATGGCTGCTTTCCTGTAAATGGGAGGCAGCATTTTTTTGCTTTATTGGTTTACAAGTGAACGAAAAAAGAATAAAATAAACCGTAAATTAAAATGAATGTGTAAGAATAACGGGATCATTCAGGCTGAAAATGGAGGCTTACAATGGAAATACAAAATGATCATAAGAAATCATTAAAGAAAATATGGATTTTGTCTGCAGGAATCATAGTAGTTCTGGCAATTGTGCTGTTTGCAGGGATAAAAAATGGATTTTTTTTAAGAAAGAGCGATAAGATTTTATATGCTATGTATCAAACGGTCAAGGATCAGCCACAGGTGGCAGACGGTTTGAATGGGGAAGATTATACCATTTCGATAGAAGGGCAGTGGAAGAAACAGAAGATACAGGCAGAGTATGCATCAGATTCTGCACAGAAGCAGTTAAGGGGAACGTTAGATCTTGATAAGCTGCAGGATTTGGAATTTGTAATGGTACTAAATGACAAGGAACTGAAAGCACAGTTTCCGTCACTGAGTTCGAAAGTATTTACATATGATTATAACAGTAACAAACAAAGCGGATATATTGCAAAAAAGATCGGTTCACAGAATCTGGAACGGTTTAATACGGTTCTGGCAGGATTATATGGTGGAAAAGAACAAAAAGGGATTGGAAAAGATATATTAAAAGAAGCACGGAAAGAATTTAATAAAATTAAGATCAATAAAATCGAAAAACAGGAATTTGAAATTGACGGTCAGAAAAAAGATTGTGTGGGCTATCAGTTTGTGATCAGCAGTGATAATGTACAAAATGTGTTAGATGCCGCAGAGAAAGCTGCGAAGAAAAAATATGGAGATGGGACAAAAATATCAGAAGATCCTGCCGGAAAAATATTTATGGCGGTTTATGACAAAGTATCAGCAACGGGGGAGATGGAATGTAAGGTATATTTATTCCGGAATAAGCTGGCTGCGATCGCTGTAAATTATGAAATTGATGGAAATAAGCAGAATCTGGAAATTTTATTTTCAGGCGGTGACTTCCGGATGCAGAACATGAAAATCACATATTTAAAGGGAGAAGAGATACACTCTGTCTGGACTGCTATTACAGGAAACCCTGCAGCGGGGGACGGAACACTCACATTTGAATCCGATGATGAAGATGGTCTGAATGGTAGAATTTCCGTGAAAAAGGGCAGTGAAATGACGGACATTACGGGGGAAGAATGTGATCTTATGGGATTGAATGGATTTGAATTGTTAGGATTATTTGGTGAGTTTGCTGGATTTTGAACTGCTTTTTTCTCAATAAGATGCAAAAAATCAAAGTGTTTCTCAATAAAAACAAGCGAAGTACTTGAATTTCCATACAGATAATATATAATGTCTAAGATGGTTAAAAAGTTAACAAAGATAAGATGAGCGAGGTAAAACACGATGTATGCAGATGAAAATGTGATTAAAATCAAACACGATGTACTCTACACAGTCGCAAAGCTTGCATTTGAAGGCAGACTTGAAGAAGAGAGAGACCACATCGCAACAGAACTCATTCCAGGTCCGACACCGCAGTTTCGCTGTTGTATTTATAAAGAGAGGGAGATCATCCGTCAGAGAGTCCGTTTAGCAGAGGGTAAAGCACCGGGCGCAGAGGATGATGGAAATGTGGTTCAGGTTATCAGCTCCGCATGTGAGGACTGTCCGATTTCCAGTTATACTGTAACAGAGAACTGCCAGAACTGTCTTGGAAAAGCATGTATCAATGCATGTAAATTTGGCGCAATCGAGCCGGGAAGAGACCGTTCCCATATTGATCCTTCCAAATGTAAAGAATGTGGAAAATGTGCACAGGCATGTCCTTACAATGCAATCGCACATTTAAAGAGACCGTGTAAATTCAGCTGTCCGGTCAATGCGATTACATACAATGAGTACGGCATTTCCGTGATCGATAAAGAAAAATGTATCCGCTGCGGTAAATGTATCCACAGCTGTCCGTTCGGAGCAATCGCATCTAAGACTTATATTGTGCCGGTAATCGAGGCTTTAAAAGCAGGTAAGCATGTATATGCAATGACAGCTCCTGCAACAGAAGGCCAGTTTGGTGCAGATATCACAATGGCAAGCTGGAAAAAAGCGATGAAAGAGATGGGATTTACTGATTTCTATGATGTAGGTCTCGGTGGAGATATGACAGCAGCTTATGAGGCAGAAGAGTGGGCAGAGGCTTATAAAGAGGGAAATAAAAAAGTTACTTCCTGCTGTCCTGCATTCGTAAATATGGTGCGTTTACATTATCCGGAATTAGCAGAGTGTGTATCTACAACAGTATCTCCGATGTGCGCAGTTTCACGTCTGATCAAAGCGAAAGATCCTGATGCGATCACTGTATTTATTGGACCGTGTGTTGCCAAGAAGTCAGAAGTTGCAGATCAGAAGATCGAGGGAAATGCAGATTATGTATTAACATACAGCGAGATCCGTGCAATGATGAAAGCAAAAGGCGTTGAGTTACAGCCGTGTCCAAATGATGATCAGACAGCATCTACATTTGGTAAACGTTTCGCAAACTCCGGCGGTGTAACAGCTGCAGTACTTGAGAGCTTAAAAGAGTCTAACGATGAGATCGCAGCAACCGTATGCAAGGCAAACGGTGCGGCAGAGTGTAAGAAAGCATTACTTCTGTTAAAAGCTGCAAGACTGCCGGAAGACTTCATTGAAGGTATGGCATGCGAGGGCGGCTGCGTTGGTGGTCCAAGTGCGTTCAACGATCAGATTTCTTCCAAAAAGAACCGTGATACCCTGATCGGTCAGGCAGATGACCGTACCATCCATGACAACTTAAAGAATTACGACATGGAAAGCTTCTCCATGCACCGTGAGTAATACGAACGGAGCATTGCATCGCGAGTAAGACGAGCGGAGCATTGCATCGTGAGCAAGCAAACAGAATAGTGAGCATTATTATGCCGTGCAGCCTGTAAAAGGGTTGTGCGGTATTTTTGTATACGGTGATATGGATTTTAAAATACTTTGCTTAATGGGAAAATTCTGTTAGAATAAAAAACATCACGACGGAAGGGAAAAATAGACGATATAATGAAAAAAGCAGTATTTTTTGATATAGACGGTACATTATGGGATTTTAAGATGAATATACCGGAAAGCACAAAAGAAGCATTGAAAGAACTAAGAAAAAACGGGCATTATGCCTTCCTGTGCAGTGGAAGAAGCAGATCCAATATCAAAAGTCCCAAATTACTGGCACTCGGGTTTGATGGCATTGTGGCAGCATGCGGCACACACATTGAATTCGAGGGAGAAAAGTTATTTGAACTTTTACTGACCAACGAACAAATCAAACATATTCTTACAGTACTTAGAAAATACCAGATACCAATGGTACTAGAGGGACCAAATTATATTTATGTGGATGAAAAAGACTTCAAGGATGATCCATATGTCATTTATCTGAGAAATGAGCTTGGGGAAAACCTAAAAAGTATTACCGGAATTGCACAATATGAGGTAAATAAGCTGAGTGCGGAACTTGGAAATGCAGATGTAGAACTTGTCAGGAAAGAACTGGGAACGGAGTTTGATATGATCGTCCATGAGCCGGATGGAATATTAGAGATCGGGCAGGCGGGGCATTCCAAGGCAAGTGGCATTGAGCGTCTCTGTGCGTTTCTTGGAATCGCAAAAGAAGATACTTATGCATTCGGGGATAGTGCTAATGATGTGGAAATGCTTGAATTTGTGGCACATGGGATTGCCATGGGAAATGGTACGGATGTGGCAAAGAATGCGGCAGAATTTATTACCACAGATATCCATAAAGATGGGATCTGGAACGGACTGAAACATTATGGGCTGATCTGAATAAAAGACAGGGGGAAAAATATGGCAAATATCATGGATTATATGGACTGGCGCGGGGATTTATCGTTTGAGGCAGATGAATTTAATGAAGTTGATAATCTGATTTTAGCGCAGCTTGCATATGTTGATTTTGAGGGGATCGTTACAGCAGAGGAAAATGCGCCGGCTGTACCGCTTAAGGAGGCATCCGGACAATTTTGGGAAAAGAATGATAAAGACGAAATCTTGGCACGGGTATCCATGACGAAATCGGCCCCGTTTGTTATGGAGAAAATGGCGGAAACAAAACGTTTTTCGGATGTAAAACTGCACTGCTATGTCAATGAGATCCGAGACGATCAACAGTTTCAGTTTTCGGCGGTCTGTGTGGAACTGCCGGATGACAGCCTGTATGTGGCATTTCGCGGAACAGACAACACGATCACGGGCTGGCGGGAAGATTTTAATATGGGATATCTGTCAGAAACGCCGGGACAGCTCCGGGCAGTGGAATATTTGAACCGTGCAGTGACAGACAAAAAGCAGAGGGTGCGTGTCGGCGGCCATTCAAAGGGTGGAAATTTTGCCGTGTATGCCTCCGTAAAATGTGATCCGCAGATCCAGAACCAGATTTTAAATGTGTACAGCAATGATGGTCCGGGATTCCGGAGCGATATGGTGGAAAGCACAGAGTACCAGCGCATGCTGCCGAAGCTGCACACGATCCTGCCGGAATCTTCCATTGTCGGAATGCTCTTAGAACATCAGGAGTCGTTTGAAGTTGTCAAGAGCTCAAACAGCGGGATCCAGCAGCACGATGCCATGTCATGGGAGGTACTCGGAAGATCTTTTGTACATGTGGATCAGGTTGCGGCGCAGAGCCTGTTGTTGGATGAAACGATAAAATCATGGATTTACCAGTTAGACGGGGAAGAGAGGGCACAGATCGTGGAGACGGCATTTGATATGATCGAAAAAGTCGGGATCCGTACGGTAGATGATTTTTACCACAGTAAATGGAAGAAAATACAGGAACTGATGAAAGAAACCAGTAAACTTTCACCGGAGCGGCAGAAACTGTTTTCAAGAGCCTTAAAACTGCTTTGGATGGAAGGAAATAAAGCAATGAAGGAGACAGTAAAACAGACCGTAAAACGCACGGTAAAACAGTCTCCGCTGAAAAAATAAAAAAAGTATAAAATCACAGAAAATGAGTGAACTTATAAAAAAACGAGAAAAAGAGAGAAAATATTAGAAAATATCAGAATAAATGGACATAAATAGAAATATATTTGGTTGCAGATTCAAATATAAAAATCTATTATATGAACCATAAGTTAGCACTCAAAAGAAATGAGTGCTAATAACTACTCAAAAGAAATAAAACAGATGATCATAAGCAGGAGGTAAGCAACATGAAATTAGTTCCATTAAGCGACAGAGTCGTATTAAAACAGTGTGAGGCAGAGGAAACCACAAAATCAGGTATCATCCTTACAAGCAGTGCACAGGAAAAACCACAGGAGGCAGAGGTTATTGCCGTAGGTCCTGGTGGAATGGTTGATGGAAAAGAAGTTACCATGCAGGTAAAAGCCGGACAGAAGGTAATTTATTCAAAATACGCAGGAACAGAAGTAAAATTAGACGGAGAAGAATACATTATCGTAAAACAGAATGATATTCTTGCAGTCGTAGAATAAATAATTGTTCAAAGTAAAACAGATTTTTATTATTAATAAATTTCAGAAAGAGGTAGACAGATATGGCAAAGGAAATTAAATATGGCACAGAAGCAAGAGCAGCATTAGGTGCAGGTGTAGATAAACTGGCAAATACCGTAAGAGTAACATTAGGACCGAAAGGAAGAAACGTAGTACTTGATAAATCTTACGGCGCTCCGCTGATCACAAATGATGGTGTTACAATCGCAAAAGAGATCGAGTTAGAAGATGCATTCGAGAACATGGGTGCGCAGCTTGTAAAAGAAGTTGCAACAAAGACAAACGATGTTGCAGGTGATGGTACCACAACAGCAACTGTTTTAGCACAGGCAATGGTACAGGAAGGTATGAAGAACCTTGAGGCAGGTGCAAACCCGATCATCCTCCGCCGTGGTATGAAGAAAGCAACAGACAAAGCAGTAGAAGCAATTCTTGCAATGTCCTCAAAAGTAAATGGCAAAGACCAGATCGCAAAAGTAGCTGCAATCTCTGCAGGAGATGAGAATGTTGGTAACATGGTTGCTGATGCAATGGAAAAAGTTTCCAACGATGGTGTTATCACGATCGAGGAATCTAAGACAATGCAGACAGAGCTTGATTTAGTAGAAGGTATGCAGTTTGACCGTGGTTATGTATCTGCTTACATGTGCACAGATATGGATAAAATGGAAGCAGTATTAGACGATCCATATATCCTGATCACAGATAAGAAGATCAGCAACATTCAGGAGATTCTTCCTCTGTTAGAGCAGATCGTACAGAGCGGAGCAAGATTACTTATCATCGCTGAGGATATCGAGGGTGAGGCACTTACCACTTTGATCGTCAACAAACTGCGTGGTACATTCAATGTAGTAGCTGTCAAAGCACCTGGCTATGGTGACAGAAGAAAAGCAATGCTTGAAGATATCGCAATCTTAACAGGTGGTCAGGTGATCAGCTCTGATCTTGGTCTGGAATTAAAAGACACAACTATGGATCAGTTAGGCCGTGCAAAATCTGTAAAAGTCCAGAAAGAGAACACAGTGATCGTTGACGGTGCTGGTGACAAAGATGCGATCGCAAGCAGAGTAAACCAGATCCGTGGTCAGATCGAGGAGACAACATCTGAGTTTGATAAAGAAAAATTACAGGAGAGACTTGCAAAATTAGCAGGTGGCGTTGCAGTTATCCGTGTCGGTGCAGCAACTGAGACAGAGATGAAAGAAGCAAAACTTCGTATGGAAGATGCTTTAAACGCAACAAGAGCAGCAGTCGAAGAAGGTATCATCGCAGGTGGCGGTTCTGCATATATCCATGCAACCAAAGCTGTTGCTGAGTTAGCTGACACCTTAGAGGGTGATGAGAAGACTGGTGCAAAAGTTATCTTAAAAGCTCTGGAAGCTCCATTATACTATATCTCTGCAAATGCAGGACTTGAGGGCGCTGTTATCATCAATAAGGTAAAAGAGTCTAAAGACGGTATCGGATTCAATGCAGCAACCGAAGAGTATGTAGATATGGTTGAGAACGGTATTCTTGACCCGGTTAAAGTTACAAGAACAGCATTACAGAACGCAACTTCTGTTGCATCTACACTGCTTACAACAGAGTCTGTTGTTGCTAATATCAAAGAAGATGCTCCGGCAGTTCCGGCAGGCAACCCTGGCATGGGAATGATGTAATAACAGGTCTCTAAGAGAAAAAACAATAGATTGTATGGCTTTGTGATACAATCTGTTGTAATAAATAAGAACGTGAAAAACACAGCAGATTGTAAAGATCTGCTGTGTTTTTTAAATTCATAGGAAATTACGCATCTCGCGGAGAAGAAGTTAGCTGTAAACAGCACCGCTCGAGCGCGAAAGAGTCGCAAGCGACTCTTTGTTCTAGGAAAATGCGTTGAAAATTGTGCTGAAAATAAGATTTTATATTTTGATGAATTACAAAAACAAATGCCGGTGAACAGATTTGTCTGACCGGATATTTACCGGAGCAGGCAGGCAAGCAGTCTGTCATTATCCTCTGGATTCATGATACAGAGCCGGATGTACTTGTTATCCAGAAATGGGAATGTGGAGCAGTCACGGATCATCATTTTTTCACGGATCGCACGGTCAAATAGATCCTGGGAAGTAAGGTCATCTTTTAAAATGCGTACCAGCATGAAATTGCCGCTTGGTTCATATACTTTAAAATCAGGGCTTTTCTGGAATGTCTGATAAATTCTTGCACGCTCTGAAGTGATCAGGTCTTTGGTAGCTTTGATGTATGCAGTGTCACGGAACATCGTCTCTCCGGCAACGACAGCCAGGGAATTGATCGTCCATGGATTTTTTCTGGTATTGATAGATTTGATCAGATCACGGTTGCCTGTGATCGCATAGCCGAGGCGGAGTCCCGGTGCCGCGAAAAATTTTGAGGTACCACGTAAAATGACAATATTGTTATAATAGTTTGTCAGTGGCACAGCGGAGATATCAGCCATATTATCGGCAAATTCCACATAAGTTTCATCCACCATGACATAAATGTCATGTTCCTTGCATGCATCTAAGATGTGACGCATTTCTGTTCTTGTAATGCAGGATGATGTAGGGTTGTTTGGGTTACATATAACGATCAGATCAATGCTTTCATTCAGATGAGAGATAAAATCATCAACATCTAAACGGAAATTATCCTTTTCGCGAAGCGGATAATAGAGTGTCGTACCTCCGCCAAGAGAGATCTCACGCTCGTATTCGGAATAAGTAGGACCGATGACCATTGCCTTTTTCGGGTGCTCAATCTGTATAAAAAGAGAGATCAGTTCTGTGGAACCGTTACCTACGATGACGTTTTCATATTCTGTACCGCAGTATTCTGCGATGCATTTACGAAGAGATGTATATTCCCTGTCAGGATATGTCGTGATCACATCGATCTGCTCGGAAAGAGCGGTACGAAGAAGCGGTGATACACCAAGCGGGTTAACATTTGCAGAAAAACTGACGATCTCTTCTTTTCTGATGCCGTAGATCTGCTCTATTTTTTCTAAATCACTTCCGTGAAAATGGTCTTTGTGTTTTATCATTGCGAACTCCTCCAAATTGGTTTATAATCTATTATAATGATTGTCATTGAAAAAGCAAGCAATTAAAAGAGAAAAAGCGGGTGTCGATTTGCGAAGACGGATACAACAACTGGCAAGGGGAAAATTCGAACACTTAAAGCCATCTCTTTCAATTTCTGTGGATAAAATTGACATTACTGCAATGGAAGGAAATGACGTTTCGGGGGATTTTGTGATCACAAGCACAAATCATGTGCCGATGCGTGGAATCGTATATTCTTCCAATCCGAGAATGGAATGTCTGACACCACAGTTTGAAGGGGAAGAAATAAGGATTCGTTACCAATTTCATAGTTATGGTCTGGTTGAAGGTGATATTCAAAAAGGAGAGTTCTGTATTGTAGTAGAACAGGGTGAATATAACCTTTCTTTTGTTGTGTCTGTTTCTAAATTGTATGCGGAATCTTCTGTCGGGAAAATAAAAAATTTATCCGATTTTGCCAGACTGTCAGAAAATGATTTTGAAGAGGCATTTCATCTGTTTTATTCTGGAAAATTTAAAAATATATTTCATTCCGGTGAAAAAAGAGAAATGCTTTTGTATGAGGGATTATCAAAAGGAACTCCCTCCGGTCAAAAGGTAGAAGAGTTTTTGATCGGTATTCATAAAAAGAAGCGTACAGAGGTTTTGCTAAAAGAGAGCAATACTGTATTTTATCAGGTACATGAAAACAGACTGGAAACTTTTCAGATAAACAGAAGCCAGCACGGTTATCTTGAAATCAGAGTCAGTTCAGATGCAGGTTTTTTAGCCTTGAAGAAGCCAAGGGTTACCGATGAGATGTTCGTGGGGAGCGTCTGCAATGTAGAATATTACATTGTGGCAGAAAAAATGCATGCCGGAAAGAATTTTGGAAAGATATGTCTGGAAGTGCCGGGACAGGAAACGTTAATTTATCATGTATGTGCCACATCAAAGCCGGAAAATGCTACAGAAAATGAACCTGTTTTTTTAGATATCCAGAAATCCAGAGCAAAATTAATGCAGCTTTATCTGGAATACCGCCTGAAGCGGATCGTGACAGGCGTATGGGCGAACCAGTCGGGAGTTATTTTAGACCATTTATCTACTTTGTGTAAGGATGAAAAAATATATGGACTGATGAAAGCACAGGCACTGATCATCAATCGCCAGAGACAGGAGGCATCCTGGATTTTAGATGATTTTAAACGGACATGTGAGGATCATACAAGCCCGGAATGGGGATATTATCTTTATCTGTGCACACTGATGGAACGGGAGCCGTCTTACGTAGATCGTCTGACGATAGAGGTGGAGCAGATTTTTAAAATGCATCCGGATGATTCAATGCTGTTCTGGGTGCTGTTATTTTTAAAAGAAGAGTATTATCAGAAACCGGCAGAAAGGTTAGAAGCAGTCCGGGACTGGATGCGTTATGATAACAGTCCGTATTTTTATCTGGAGGCATATTATCTGATCTGGCAGGACCCTTATTTACTGACAAAACTTGGAACATTTGAAACACGCATATTATACTGGGTTGCAAAATGGGGTGTTATGACAAGGGATATTGCAATACAGGTAACGGGTCTTGTCGCAGGGAAAAAGGAGTATCATCCGTTTCTATACCGTATTTTAGAAGCATGTTATGAGGTAAAACCAGATGATGAAATGTTGACGACGGTGTTGGGATATCTGATCCGCAGCCAGTGCTTTGGTGCAAAATATCATCACTGGTATGAGCTTGGAATAGAACGAGAGATTCGTATTACAAGCCTGTATGAAGCATATCTTTTATCACTGGATGGAAGAAAACTTGAGCGTGTACCGAAGATGATTCAGATGTATTTTCAGTATGACAGTGGATTGTCCTGGCAGCAGAAGGCGGTTTTATTTGTCAATATTATTGCGGCAAAAAAAATACAGCCTGATGTATATCAGAAGTATCTGCCGATCATAGAACGCTTTGCGATGGAGCAGCTTGAGGCAGGTCATGTAGATGATAATCTGGCTGTGATTTATGATGAGATGTTTGCACAGGGTATCATAAATGCGGATATTGCACATTGGGCATCTGAAATTCTTTTTACACATAAGGTGATCTGCACAGATTCACGTGCCGCAAAGATAGAAGTTTATGAATACGCATGCAACAATGCAGATAATAAGGAAGCCGTGATCCGGAACGGAGCAGCATATTTTACCGTACATACAAAGGATTACTGCCTGATCATGGAAGATATTTATGGCAATCGTTTTTGCGGGGATATTGGTTATTACGAAGAGCCGTTGATGGACATTGACGGCTGTGTAAAGAAGTGTATGGAGTTTGCACAGGAAGAATTGCCTTATATTCTTTATTCCATGCAGCAGAAGGGCGGAGAAGAAGTTGATGATCCGGATTTTCCGGGTGTGTGGGCTGTTTTGAAATCACCGTTGGTAAGTGACCGCTATAAAAGAGATGTTGCAGAACAGGTTATATCATTTTATCGGAAAAGAAAGTATGAGGCAGGATGCCTGACTGGTCTGGATCATAAACTCTTATCAACAGCTTCGCGTCGTATGCTGATGCAGTATCTGACAGAAGAACATTTGTATGAAACAGCGTATCGAATGGCAGAAGAATGTGGATATGAGCATATGGATACGGCAGCATGTGTCTCTTTATGCAGTTATGCGATCCATACAGCAGGTTTTGAGGAAGATGATTTCCTGCTTGGATTTGCAGAGTATGTATTTTACAGGGGCATCTATAATGATGTAATTCTTATTTATCTCTGCAAATATTATAATGGCGCAACAAAGACCATGGCGGAAATCTGGAAAGCAGCCGGCGAGTTTGATATAGATACGTTTGATCTTGAGGAGCGTATTTTAAGTCAGATGCTTTATTCGACTGACTATATTGCGGATGTGGAAGATATCTATGAAAGTTATGTAAAAGGCGGGGGACGGGAACTGATCTGCATGGCATATTTATCTTATTTTGCAGATGCATGGCTGGTGCGGGATATGGTGGTACCTGAGTATGTGTTTGAACAGATTTTTGTACGCTATCAGGAAGGTAATCCGCTGAACGATGCATGTAAACTGGGACTGCTGAAATATTTTTCGGAGAAAGAACACTTATCAGATGTAATGTACCGGGCGGCTGATGAGTTGTTGGAAGAGTACACATCACAGAACCGTTACTTTGATTTTTTTCTGGAGTTTGAGAAAAAATTGCGTTTGAAATATCATTTGTATGATAAAGCATTTGTAGAATATCATACAGATCCGGGACGAAAGATTATGATTCATTTTAGTCTGGATGGGGAGCATTATGAGCAATCGCTGCTAAATGAGGTTTATGATGGTATTTTTGTCAAAGAATTTATTTTGTTTTTTGGCGAATCTGTACTTTATTATATGACAGAGCAGGAAAAGACAGAGGAGAAGATAACGGAAAGTGCATGTTTAAATTGCAGAAATGTACTGGATGAAGAAAGTCATGGACGATATGAGATGTTAAATGATATGCTGATGCATCATGCGATGGGAGAACGCGATGCGCAAAAGAGAGAAATGAAACAATACTATGGAATGCAGATGGTAACAAAAGAGGTATTTCATATTTTATAAGTAAGAGGGAGAAAAGTGGAAAAAATGCCGTATTATCTGGGCATTGATCTTGATAATGACAATGCTGTGATAAGTTACTTCCAATTGAATATGAGAGAACCGGAGACGGTCAGTACGGTAGCAGGCAGTGAGGTGTACCAGATTCCTTTGATGCTGGCAAAAAAACATGGAATTGGTCAGTGGTTTGTTGGTGAAGAGGCGAAGCGTCTCGCACTTTTGCAGGGGGAGGAAGCAGTGTCCGGACTGCTTCATGCAGCCCTTTCGGGACAGGAATTTTTCGTGGAGGGAGAAACTTATAAAGCAGAAGAACTGCTGGCGCTTTACATAAAAAAACTGATATATCTGGCAGGAAAACTGGGGAATCCCGTGACACCTGATTTTTTGGTTATCACGCTTGAGCAGTTGTCAAGGGAGGTGACTGAACTCTTTATCCGTGTGGCAGAGCGGATTGGAATACACGATGGAAGACTGACACTCATTGACAGGAGAGAGAGCTTTTATTATTTTGCCTTCAGTCAGCAAAAAGAATTATGGCTGCATGATGTGTATCTGTTTGATAACCGTGGAGACGAAGTATGGTGCAGAAGACTTGAACGTGATCAAAGGACTATGCCACAGCTTGTCACGATCAGTGAGGAACAGCGCAATATAGACAGAGCAGGCAAGGATGCCAGCTTTTTGAAAGTTGTAACAGAAGCCGTATCGGGACATATTGTTTCAGCGGTATATCTGACTGGAGATGGTTTTGATGGTGAATGGATGAAAGAGTCGCTTTCTTTCTTATGTAAAGGCCGTCGGGTCTTTATGGGGAAAAACCTATATTCCAAGGGAGCGTGTTATGCAGCGGCAAGAAAGTGTATGAAAACAGAAAACAGCTGGCAGTTTGTCTATATGGGCGATAACGAGATGAAAGTAAACGTCAGCCTAAAAGTGCAAAGACAGGGGAAAACGGAGCTTTTGACACTAATCAATGCAGGGGATAACTGGTATGAGACAGTTGGAGAATGTGAGGTATTGCTGGATGGATCAAATGAGATCGATTTCTGGCTGCAGCTGCCAAACAGTAAGGAGGCGCAGATTGAAAAACTTACACTTGCGGATCTGCCAAAGCGGCCTCCGCGTACAACGCGTCTCCGTATCAAAGCACAGCCGGTTTCTGATATGGAAGTAAAGATTAAGATCAAAGATCTGGGGTTTGGAGAAATCTTTAAGAGTTCGGACAAAACGTGGGAATATATGATGTCACTGGGAGCAGTGAAATAGACGAAAGAGAGGCAGGAAAGACGAATGGGCGATTTGATCTTATGTAACCAGCAGTTGGCGGCGATGCCTTATTATATTGAAAATGTATCGTTAAATGTTTATTCGTTGGATGAACTGTGTTATTATATCAAAAATAATACCTGTCTTTTGGATGCGGATTTCATGGACGACGAATTGTGTGACTGGGTGGAACATGAGCTGGGGCTGCCGGAGGTGGCAGAGAACCTTAGACATATTAAGGATGGAGGGGGGATTTTATCAGAATTTACCGGCTGCCTGATGTCTGCGTGTGGTTATTGCACACCAGAGGAACAAAAGCAGATCAGAAATACACTTCAGGATATGGAGCATAAATCGGCATTTGAATGCGGAAAAATCAAAGCTGACCGTTATCTTGAAAATCAAAAATACATAAACAGTATTACGGAGTACAGAAAGCTCTTGCAGTCGGAAGAGAATGAAAAGCCCCAGATGGTTGGTGCCGTGTGGCATAATCTTGGCACAGCATATGCAAGGCTGTTTTTATTTGAACAGGCAGCTGACTGCTATGCAAGGGCGTACGAAAAAAACGACGATGAAGAATCTTTGCGGGAGTGTCTGATGGCATGCCGTTGCAATCATGATGAGCGGGCGTTTGGACGCAGGGTGGAATATTTTAAAATAACATCTGAGAAAGCAAAAGAAATTGCAGATGAATTGAGCAGATGCAGCAGAAGTGATGCGATATGTCAGTTTGAAACAATGCTTGATGAGTGGGATGCCGGGGATGAAAAGGTATGGGAGATGCAGCTTGAGGAATGGAAAAAACAGTACAGGAAGGATTGTATGGTATAAATGAAATTTTTTAACAGATGGAAAAAACGTAGTTTTGAAGAAAAAATGGATGATTTAAACCAGACTGTGCTGACGGAAAACAACATAAAAAATCCGAAACAGGTGGAACAATATGTTGTAGAGCGATTAGAACAGATGATCGATATCACACAGGAAATCGAGGAGGAAAAGTCAGAGTATCGCACAGTCACATCTTATCTTAACGACATTCAGAAATTGGAGGATCTTCCGGAGCCTGAAAAGAAAAAAATTGCAGATGTGGCACAGAATGTTGTGCAGTTAAACAGCGCGAGAAATTCGTTCCTGAATTCAGAAAAAAAACTGACTGATGCGCAGTTTGCGCAGCTTGAGCAGGAAGAGAAAACCATGCCGGAAGCAATCAAGCGTCTCAGCTCGAATGAACTTTATCAGGATACTATAAAAAAAGATATGAAATACCTTGAAAGAGAAAAATCAAGGTGGCTGTTACATCGTGAATATCTGATGCATCAGCAGAAAAGTTTAAAAAATTTATTATATATCATTCTTGCGGTCGTGGCAGCAGTGGCAGTAACACTTATCACGTTACAGTTTGGATTTAAGGTTGATACATATTATGCATGGATGATACTGATTTTTGTTATGGCAGTGGCAGTTTGTGCAGATTATCTGAAGATGCTGCACAATGATTCTGAAATAAAATTAGCGGAACGAAGTGCAAACAAGGCAATTCTGTTACTTAATAAGGTGAAGTTTAAGTATGTCAATATCACAAATGCGATTGATTATGCCTGTGAGAAATATCATGTAAGAAGAGCTTCGGAATTGAATCAGCTGTGGCAGTATTATATGGATGCAGTGCGCGAACGTGAAAAATATCAGCGCACAAATGAAGATCTTGAATATTTTAACAGCAGACTGGTACGTGCCTTAAACCAGTATCAGCTATATGATGCACAGGTGTGGATCACACAGGCAGCTGCGCTGATCGATCCAAAGGAAATGGTAGAAGTTAAGCACGGACTGATTCTGCGCAGACAGAAATTAAGAGACAGGATTGAGTATAATGTCACAGAAATGAAAAACCAAAGGGAGGAAGCGTTAAAACTTTCTGTAAAAGCCGGAAATATGAAACCTCAGATTGATGAGATCATCAATGCGATTGACCGGTTGATGGAGACAATGTAGGTTTAGAACTGCGTGCAACATGTCTGTATAAGACGTGCTGCACGCAGTTTTTTGTCAGTTTGCTCTGTTATTTTCCACATCCCGGATCAAATTCCGGATTGCACATATAAAAGTTTTTGCTGTCGAGTTCTTCCAAAACAAGACGTAGACCCTCACCAAAACGCTGGAAGTGGACAATTTCCCGCTGGCGCAGAAAACGGATCGGTTCACAGACTTCCGGGTCTTTTACGAGACGTAAAATGTTATCGTAGGTAGTACGGGCTTTCTGTTCTGCAGCCATATCTTCAAACAGATCAGTGATCGCATCCCCTTTGCTTTGAAATTCACATGCATTAAACGGGATACCACCTGCCGCCTGCGGCCAGATTCCGGCAGTGTGGTCAACATAGTAAGGAGCAAAACCAGCGGATTCAAGTTCTTCCGCACTTAAACCTCTGGTAAGCTGCCGGACGATAGCAGCAATCATTTCAAGGTGGGCTAATTCTTCCGTTCCAATATCTGTCAGCAGCCCTGCTACCTTATTGTAGGGCATGCTATATCTCTGCGAAAGGTAACGGAATGATGCAGCAGCCTCTCCGTCCGGGCCGCCGTATTGACTGATGATAATCTGGGCGATTTTGGCATTGGGTCTTGTAATGTTGACTGGAAATTGCAAACGCTTTTCATAGTTCCACATTTAACAGTCACCTCCTTCCCAAGGCCAGGGGTCTGATGCCCAGCACCAGTAATTATCCGGATTTGCAGTGTCGATGGTAAGCGGTGTGTAATTTTGTGCGTATGCGCGCAGCGCTGTGCGCCGCAGATCAGCATAATGATTGAAATATTTTAAAGCATTTTCATCATCTGGATGAGTGTCAAGATATTCTGTGATTTCCACGACTGCAAAGCTGACCATGTCGATCCAGTGAAGAAGCTGTGATTGATTCATCTGACTGATCATCATCGGCATCTACCTCCTTTTGCAGCTAAAAATGGTTTATCCAGTTCTGGAAAGATTGTTCCTGCACTAAGTGCACGATCCGGTTCGTAAACAGAAGAAAATTGCTGCCAGGGAACGTAGGCCATGGCGAGTACATGATCTGAATCGCAACTGGGATTCCCTGAAGGGGAGATACATTCCATGCAAGGCATAGATTCTGCATTTGGTGCAGAAGAAACAGGTGAACGTCCGCAGGAACGACCTGCATTCCCGGACATATGATAAGGTCTCATAATTGTTCTATTCCTTTTATCGTTAATTTTATAGTAAGATATGTAGAAAAGAAGATTTTTGTGCACGTATGAACATGATGTAAAAAAATAACTGAATATAGTCAAAAAAGCCTGCTTTTATATCGAAAAAAGCAAAAACGTGATTGATAAATATGTAAAAAGCCTGTAAAATAGATAAGTGATGTAGTGATAAGACGGCATAATACGAGAAAGGGGAATTAGAATGAAAAAAAGAATCGTTGCAGGAATGCTGTTTACGACAATCTTGTGTATGGCGTTCGGAGGCTGTGGAAATACGGCAGATCAGAAAAGTACAAACAGTGATGGCGCTGTGGAGTCAGTAGTACCGGGGGCAGAAGCATCTACAGAAATTGCTTTTGGAGATATGGAAGCGGATAACGGAGTGGTACAGCTGAAAGTCTGGTCAGAGGAAGATAATTTTGATATGTTAAACCAGATGATAGACAGTTTTAAACAGAAATATGCCGGGGAGGCAAAGCTTGAGATAACATTGGAGCAGAATGCAGATTCTGATACAAAGGATGTCTTATTAGGAGATATTCATAATGGTGCAGATGTTTTCTCGTTTGCGGATGACCAGCTTTCTGCAATGGTTGCAGCAGGTGCGTTATATCCGGTGCCAAATGCAGATGAGGTAAAAAATGCAAATTTAGAGGAGGCAGTTTCAGCTGCATCTATTAATGATACATTGTATGCTTATCCGATGACGGCAGATAATGGATATTTCCTTTATTATGATAAAAATGTTCTTTCTGATACAGATGTTCAGACGATGGATGGAATATTAGCAGCGCTGGATGCTGCCGGTAAATCGTTTTCCATGGAGTTAAATTCTGGATGGTATCTGTATTCGTTTTTTGGAAACACAGGTTTAGAGTTTGGTATCAATGATGATGGTGTGACAAACTATTGTAACTGGAATTCAACGGATGGAGCGATTAAGGGAATTGATGTAGCACAGTCTATTTTAAATATTACAACCAACCCGGCATTTATCAGTCAGCCGGATGGCGATTTTGTTACCGGAGTACAGAATGGTACGATCGGTGCCGGAATCAGTGGTGTATGGAATGCTGTTTCCATTAAAGAGGCTTGGGGAGACGACTATGGTGCAGTAAAGCTTCCGACTTATACAGTAGCAGGACAGCAGATACAGATGTCATCCTTTACCGGATATAAAATGATGGGTGTGAATACGTATTCAAAATATCCGGAATGGGCTGCAAAATTAGCAGACTGGCTTACAAACGAGGAAAACCAGACCATTCGTTTTGAAGAGAGAAATCAGGGACCGTCTAATACCAATGCGGCAGCGTCGGATGCTGTAAAACAGGTACCGGCAATCCAGGCTGTTATTGCACAGTCTGAGTTTGGTAAACTGCAGCGTGTTGGAAACAGTTACTGGGATGCATGTTCTGCATTTGGTGATACGATGGCAGCAGGCAATCCATCCGGACAGGATCTTCAGGAAATTATGGATATACTTGTTGATGGTATCACGGCATCCACGGCTAAATAAGTAACAGGAGGACAAATCACATTATGAAAAAACAGGGACGTTTCAGCACAAAAATGATCATACTGATTCCAGTGTTTGTTCTTGGAATTGTGTCCATTATTTCGAGTATTCTGGCAGTAAGGAATATCCGTAAAGTCAATGCAAATGCAACACAGATCGCAAATGGCTATATGGTCTGTATCGCAGATTTAGGGTCGATTCAGACAGAAACAGAAAAGATTCATCGGCTTGGATTGTCACATATTGTAGCAACAGATCTTGATTCCATGATCTCTCTTGTAGATGTCATACGTTCAGAACAGACGGTGCTTGATGATTATCTGTCAGATTTTGAACAGTTTATAGATGATTCAGACCGCGAAAATTACGAGGCGATATTGTCAAATTATGAAGGTTTGAAATATGAAAATGCAAATCTTATGGCATACAGCGCAAATGGAAACAAAGAGGCTGCGTATGCTTTGGCAAACGGTGCAATTTCAGAGTATGCAGACAAGATAGATCAGAATATCACGGCAATTCAGGAAATAGTAAATAACAATGCGGACACAGCAAAAACGCAGTTGACGGCTGTATATAATTATTCACTGACTGTTAGTTTTATTACCATTGCGGTAAGTATAGCATCTCTGCTGGTTGCAGTATTTTCCGTATTAAAGATGGTAATTGTACCTCTTTCTAAAACACAGAAAGAGATTACCGGAATCATTGACGGTATTGATAAACGGGAAGGTGACCTGACTAAACGTGTGACAATCATGTCGAACCAGGAAGTTGCTGCAGTCGGCAGTGGAATTAACCTGTTTATGGGAAAATTACAGGATATTTTTAAGACGATCATTCATAATTCAAAACGTATGGAAACGGTAGTCAATGAAGTCCGTGAAAGTGTTATGACATCAAACAGCAGTGTGTCTGATCTGTCTGCATTAACGGAGGAACTTTCAGCTACCATGCAGGAGATGTCAGATAATGCTTCTTTGATCAATTCCAATACGGAATCTGTTGCGGGAGAGGTAAATCAGATTGCGGAGCGTACAACTGAGATTAATAATTATACGAAGGAAATGAAAGGTCATGCGGATTCCATGGAATCTGCTGCGCGTTCTAATATGGAATCTACCGGCACGAAAGTCAATGAGATTCTTGAGGTGTTAAACAGGGCGATTGAGGACAGTAACAGTGTAAATCAGGTAAATAGCCTGACGGATGATATTTTGAATATTGCAAGCCAGACAAACCTGCTTGCATTAAATGCATCTATTGAAGCAGCCAGAGCAGGGGATGCAGGACGCGGTTTTGCTGTTGTTGCAACAGAGATCAGTCAGCTTGCAGCTGCCAGTCAGGAAGCTGCAAACCGTATCCAGCAGATCAACAGTGTTGTAACTCAGGCAGTGCATAATTTAGCAGACAATGCAAATGGACTTGTACAGTATATGAACGAATCTATCCTGCCGGAATTTGAAGAATTTGTAACGGCCGGAAGTGAGTATAAAAACAAGGCAACCTACATAGAGAATGCCATGAATGAATTCGAATCAAAGACGGATTCATTAAAGAACACAATGATTGAGATACAGAAATCGATCAATACGATTGCACATGCCATCGAGGAGGGGGCAAAAGGTGTCAGCAATGCGGCAGACAGTACACAGGTACTTGTTACAGATATGGAGAATATCTCAAGCCGTATGGATGAGAACTTTGAAATTGCAACCGATTTAAAGAAAGAAACGGCGATATTTACAAAACTATAATGCTGGCATTGCACCTGAAGGGAAAATGTTTTAAGTATGCAGAGACAGGAGAACGATCCTGTCTCTGCTTTTTACCGTTATATTTCGATTTGTGAACTTGTCAGCAGGGAAAAATTGTTATATAATGACGTGTACGGCATTTGAAATTTGAAAATCTTTTCCGGATCATAAAGATGGAAAATGAGAATACAGGAGGAAAATAAAAAATGAGCAAAGTAAGAACAAGATTTGCACCAAGTCCGACAGGAAGAATGCATGTGGGAAATCTGCGTTCTGCATTATATGAATTTTTGATCGCAAAACATGCAGGCGGCGACTTTATGCTTCGTATCGAGGATACGGATCAGGAGCGCTTTGTAGAAGGTGCAGTTGATATTATATATCATACCTTAGAGGAGACAGGCTTAGTACATGATGAGGGACCAGATAAAGATGGCGGTTATGGTCCATACGTACAGAGTGAGCGTATGAAGACCGGTATCTATATGAAATATGCAAAAGAACTGGTCGAAAAAGGCGAGGCATATTACTGCTTCTGCGACAAGGAGCGTTTAGAGTCTTTAAAAACAGAAGTGGACGGTAAAGAGATCATGATGTATGACAAACACTGTCTGCATTTAAGTAAAGAAGAAGTGGAGGCAAATCTTGCTGCTGGCAAACCGTTTGTCATCCGTCAGAACATCCCGAACGAGGGAACAACGACCTTCCATGATGAGTTATACGGAGATATCACGGTGGATAATGCAGAACTTGATGATATGATTCTGATCAAATCCGATGGATATCCGACCTATAATTTTGCAAACGTGGTTGACGATCATACCATGAACATCACACATGTGGTACGTGGAAATGAGTATCTTTCCTCTTCGCCGAAATACCAGCGTCTGTATGATGCATTTGGCTGGGAATCACCGGTTTACATCCATCTGCCGCTGATCACGGATGAAAACCACAAGAAACTTTCTAAGAGAAGCGGACATTCTTCTTTTGAAGATCTGTTAGAGCAGGGATTTTTAAGTGAAGCAGTTGTAAACTATATCTCACTGCTTGGCTGGAGTCCGGAAGATAACAGAGAAATTTTTACCTTAGATGAGCTGATCAAAGAATTTGATTACCACAGAATCAGCAAATCACCGGCGGTTTTTGATTATACAAAATTAAAATGGATGAACGGTGAATACATTAAAGCAATGGATTTTGACAGCTTCTATGAAAAAGCAGAGCCGTATATCCGTGAGGTGATCACAAAGGATCTTGATTTAAAGAAAATTGCAGCAATGGTAAAGACCAGAATCGAGGTATTCCCGGATATCAAAGAGCATATTGATTTCTTTGAGGCGCTTCCGGAATATGATGTGGCAATGTATACGCACAAGAAGATGAAAACAAACGCAGAAACATCTTTAAAGGTATTAAAGGATGTACTTCCACTGTTAGAAGCACAGGAAGATTACAGCAATGACGCATTGTATGCCACATTGTTAAAATACGTGGAAGAGACCGGTGTGAAGAATGGCTATGTAATGTGGCCGATCCGTACCGCTGTTTCCGGCAAACAGATGACACCGGGCGGAGCGACAGAGCTGATGGAGGTACTTGGAAAAGAAGAGTCCATTGCCCGCATCAAAAAGGGTATTGAATTGTTAGAACAGTAAGATTTTTTGACAGGCAGGGAGATTTTAAATTTCCCTGCCGTTTCAAATCTATGAATTGAGGTAATCTATGAGCTTTAATGCATCACAGACACGGGCAATCCATCATAAAAATGGACCCATGCTCGTTCTCGCCGGACCAGGTTCCGGAAAAACCCTTGTAATTACGGAACGCACGAAATATCTGATCGAAGAGTGTGGGATAGATCCGGCGCAGATTCTTGTTATCACATTTACAAAAGCTGCGGCAACAGAGATGAAACGCAGGTTTCAGCGGAAGATGAACAGATCATGTCCGGTAACATTTGGTACATTCCATGCGGTTTATTTTGCAATCTTAAAGCATGCATATAATTACAGTGCGGATAATATTGCGAGAGAGGAACAACGCTATCAGTGTATGAGAGAGATCATAGCGAAGGAACATCTGACCTATGAGGATGAGACGGAATTTATCACTTCCTTGCTGGGGGAGATCAGTCTGGTCAAAAATTCAGGAATACAGATCGCAAATTATTATTCGAAAAACTGTGCGGAAACTGTGTTCCGGAAGGTGTACCGTGAATATCATGAGTTTTTGTATAAAAACAGACTGATCGATTTTGATGATATGCTGGTATACACGAAAGAACTTTTTGAGCAGCGCCCCGATATCCTTGCGGCGTGGCAGAATAAATACCGCTATATTTTGATTGATGAGTTCCAGGATATCAACCGGATTCAGTATGATATTATAAAAATGCTGGCAGGAGAGCGTAAAAATCTGTTTATCGTGGGAGACGATGACCAGTCAATCTATCGTTTCCGCGGCGCAAAACCGGAAATCATGCTGCATTTTAAAGACGATTATCCGGAAGCGGAGACTGTTCTTTTGGATGTGAATTACCGTTCGACAAAAAATATTGTGGCAAGTGCCGGCTGTCTTATCAGTCACAATAAAGAACGCTTTACGAAAAAAATCGAAGCTGCTGACCAGGGAGACATTCCGATCGAGTGGCAGCAGTTTGAAAGCCAGCGCAAAGAAAATGCGCGTATTATCTGGGATATTCAGGAGGCAGTGGAAAGAGGGGCAAAATATGAGGAATTTGCAGTACTTTTCCGTACCAATACGCAGCCGAGACTTCTGATGGAGCAGTTGATGGAATATAATATACCATTCCGGACAAGAGACACTGTACCAAATTTATATGAACACTGGATTGCAAAAGATATCTTTGCATATATAAGAATTGCGATGGGAAGCAGGGAAAGAAGGGATTTCCTGCAGATCATGAACCGGCCCAAACGCTATATCAGCAGGGAATCATTAGACGAGGAGACGGTGGCATTTGATGTATGGGAATGGTACTATGAGGAACAGCCGTGGGTGGCAAAGCGTATTGAAAAACTTGAGGGTGATATCCATATGTTAGAGCATTTAAGCCCTTATGCGGCGATCAATTACATAAGGAAGGCTGTTGGCTATGACGAATTCTGCACAGAATATGCGGATTACAGAAGAATTAAGGCGGATGATCTGTTTGATGTTTTAGATGAACTGTTAGATGCTGCAAGAGAGTATAAGACCTATGATGCCTGGTTTGACCACATTGAAAATTATACGAAAGAGTTAAAAGAATTTTATCGTGTGCAGAACCAGAATCCAAACAGTGTTGCGTTAGCAACATTGCATAGTGCAAAAGGGTTAGAATATGAGAATGTATACATCATTGACGTCAATGAAGGAGTTATGCCATACAAAAAAGCAGTGTTAGAACAGGAAATAGAAGAAGAGCGAAGGATGTTTTATGTAGGGATGACGCGTGCAAAAAAAAATCTGCATCTTTTTTCGGTAAAACAACTGAACCATAAAGATGCAGAAATTTCGCGCTTCATCAAAGAAGCTCAGAACTAATCATCCATTTCCTCAAAGGCTGCTTCATCTAAAAGCTCGTCAAAACGGTCGGATACAGCTTCGTATTCATCATCATCCTCGATATTATCAAGGGAAGGATTGCCTTCACTGTCCTCAGAATAACGATAAATAAATACTTCGCCTTCCTCGTTCTCCTCGCCATTTTCATCGAGTGGGAGAAGTGCAATGTAATCACGTTCGCCAACAGTAAAAATGGTAAGAATCTCACATTCTACCTGACTTCCGTCGTCAAGATCAAGGGTTACAACGATATCTTCATCGTCATTGTTCTGGTTAAAATCACTCATGCCGATACCTCTCTTTTTTGTAATGGTCCTAATAAAGACAAAGACATCATAACATAATCGGGTGTGATTGAACATATTTTTCTATACAAAATGTAAAAAAAAAGGTATACTATTTTATTATAGAAAAAATACCGGGGTACGATAGAAAAGGTGGCAGACAGCATGGATTACACGATCAGAGAAGGCGATTACGAAAAATTAGGAGTACAGAAAAAGAATGATGCAGTTATTTTCACATTTGAAGGGGAAAAAGAAGAAAACTGCAGCATTCTTTTTTATGGGAAAAAAGCAGAGCCTGTCTGCAGAATTCCTGTACCGGAAGAATATTGCCGCGGATCAGTACGTTCTGTAGCTGTAGCCGGCAAGTTATGGAAAAATTTAAGATACAATTACGAGATAAATGGAAAAATCATTACGGATACCTATGCGACCCGTATTATAGGCAGAGAAAAATGGAACGATAAAACCCGCAGTGAGAATGATTATTTTATCTGTGGCGGTGCATATCCGCAGCCGTTTGACTGGGGAAATGACAGACAGCCGGAGATTAAACGACAGCAGATGGTTATGTATAAACTGCATGTGCGTGGCTTCTCCATGGATGATGCATCCTGTCCGAGAAAAGAGAGGGGGACATTTCGTGCAGTCGCAGACAAAATCCCGTATCTGAAGGCACTGGGTGTTACGACAATAGAGCTAATGCCTGCTTATGAGTTTGAAGAGCAGATAATACCAAAGAAAATGACGCTGCCGGATTATCTTAAATGGGACAGCCAGAGCGATGATCTGATCAAACCGGAAATAGTACAGCCGGAGAAAAAAATTAATTATTGGGGATATGTTCCGGGCAACTATTTTGCTCCAAAGGCTTCTTACAGCAGCAGTATAGATGCTGCGTCTGAGTTTCGGGAGATGGTGCGCACATTACATCAGAATGGAATGGAATGTGTGATGGAATTTTATTTCGCACCTGGGATGAATCAGAATGTGATTCTGGATGCACTGCGGTTCTGGGTACGGGAATATCATGTAGATGGATTTCATCTGCAGGGGGATGCACTGCCGGTTACAGCAGCAGCGCAGGATCTTCTGCTTAGCAGAACGAAGTTATTTTATACGCACTTTGATCCGATCCTGTTGGAAAATGCAAAGAAATATCATCATTTATATGTATATAGTGATGAATATCTGTATCCGGCAAGGAAAATGCTGAATCATATGGAAGGCAGTCTTAACGAGCTTTTCTGTCAGCAGAGAAAGCAAAACAGTGTGGAAGGTTTTGTCAATTACATTACAAATAATAACGGATTTACCTTGTGGGATCTGTTTTCCTACTGCGAAAAGCATAATTTGGAAAATGGTGAGGATAACTGCGATGGAAATTGCTTCAATTACAGCAGTAATTGCGGCGCAGAGGGAAATACGAGAAAAAGATATATAGATAATTTGCGGAAAAAACAGGTCAGAAATGCATTGACCATGGAGTTTTTGGCACAGGGAGTTCCACTGGTTCTGGGAGGAGACGAATTTTTAAATTCACAGCAGGGCAATAACAATGCGTATTGTCAGGACAATAAGACAGGCTGGCTGAATTGGAAAAAACAAACAAAAGAAAGCTGGCTGTATGAATTTGTGAAAAAACTTGCAGGTTTCCGCAGGGAACATCCGATCATTGCTTCGGATCATCCGATGGAGCTAAGCGATTATGGGCGGAAAGGATTCCCGGATCTTTCCTATCATGGGGAGAATGCATGGATTTCTTCAATACCGGCTGACAGACAGGCTGCGGGGATGCTCTATTGCGGCGAATATGAGAAGAAGTCAGATCAGACACCGGATGATTATATCTATATTGGTTATAATTTTCACAGTGGTCTGTCGCATCTTGCACTGCCAAAACTTCCGCAAAATAAAAAATGGTATCTTCTGATGACTACGGCAGTGGAAAATTCATTTCTGCCGGAAAAGAGACTCCTCGAAGATCAGCATCTTTTGGCAATCGAAGGGCAGTCAATCAACATTGTAATTGGAATATAAAAGTAGTAAAGAGGGTAAAAGATATGATAAAGGCATGGAAACATTTATGTACGATCCTGCATCACAAAAATTTAGTCCGGGCAGGCTGTTTTAAAATCGGACTTTATAAACAGGGATTATTGCATGACATGTCAAAGTATACGCCGACAGAATTTTTAGTAGGATGTAAATATTATCAGGGAACGATGAGCCCTAATAATGCAGAACGTGAAGATAAAGGATATTCTTCGGCATGGCTTCACCATAAGGGAAGAAATAAGCACCATATGGAATACTGGATGGATTATGGTGTTGGTGATGGGAGAGATGGTCAGAAACCGCATCGTGGGATCTGTGGTATGAAGATGCCGATTCAGTATGTGGCAGAGATGTATGTGGATCGTGTTTCAGCATCAAAGAATTATCAGCGGGATAAATTCAGACCGGACAGCCCGCTTCAGTACTATTTAAAAGGCAGACAGCATTATATTTTAAATGAGGACACGAAAGCGATGTTAGAACTTTTACTGGTTATGCTGGCAGTAAAAGGGGAAGATGAAGTAAATCATTTTCTGAAATATGAGGTATTAAAAGGAAAGGTTCCTTATGAGAAAGAATACCTCATTAATTTCAGGAAAAATCTGGAAAAAGGCAGTGCATATCGTCTGGAAGAGGAGCAGTGAGAACGAGCAGCCCGCCTGTGATAGGATGTGAAAATGTTAAGCGGTAGGAGTGAAGAGCCTGCCGCTTTATTGTTTTATCTGTTGGATTATAAAGAAAATCCCCGATCAGTGGATGACCGATCGATTTTAAGTGAACGCGGATCTGGTGTGTACGACCGGTCTCTAAATGCAGCGACAGCAGAGATAAACCATCGTGATAAGCAAGGCGTTCATAATGTGTGACGGCACGTTCTCCGTTTTTATAGTCGATCTGGCGTTCGATCGTCGATCCATCCACGCGTCCGATCGGAGCATCGATCGTTCCAGATTCAGGTGTTTTTCCGGAGACAATGGCGATATATTCCCTTGATATCTCGCGTCTGGCTGCTGCGGTACTTAATATGGCAGAACTTAACATGTGCTTTGCAATGAGGGTCAGCCCGGTTGTGTCACGGTCGAGACGATTGACACAGCGGAATGTATAAGGGATATTCTGGTCGTTATAATAGCCACATACAGCATTCGCAAGTGTATGGTCGTAGTGGTTGAGGGACGGGTGGATGGGCATATATGCCGGTTTATCCACAGCAAGGATGTCCTCGTCTTCATAACAGATGGAAAGCGGCAGGGAAACTGGCAGAATATGTGCGGAGGATGTATTTTCTTCCAGGTGGATAAAAAGTTCGTCGCCGGCAGATATACGTGTGCGCATGTAAGCCCATTCCCCGTTTAACAGGACGCTTTCGGGTGTCTTTTTCAGTTGTACGAAAACAGCATTTGGATATCCTTTTAGAGAGAGGTACTCACGAATGCTGAAAGAATCATATTCCGGCTCTATCCGGTAATTAAATTTTCGAATCATATGGTCATTATATAATAAAACTTTGAAAAAATAAATGGGGAAAAGCACGCACAACCTGGCAAAAACATAGAATGTATCAATAAAGCTTTTAAGGTGCGTTTTGAAAACATTCTTATCTCCACTTACGCCAGAGCAGGAAAACGAATGCCTGAAAAAATTAAAAAAAGGTAGCCTTGAAGCAAAAAACGAACTGACACTTCACAATATGCGTCTGGTTGCGCATGTGGCAAAAAAATATCAGAACTCGGAAGAAGATATGGAGGATCTGATCTCGATTGGAACGATAGGACTGATGAAGGCAATTGCAACGTATAAAGAAGATTATGGGAGCAGGCTGGCAACCTATGCAGCCAGATGTATCGATAATGAACTTCTGATGTATTTTCGGGCAAAGAAGAAAGTGTCGCGTGAAGTATCGTTATATGAACCTATCGGTATGGATAAAGAGGGAAATCAGATCCATCTGCTTGATATTGTGGAGAGTGAAGAACCGGATGTTGTGGAACTGTTAGAACATACAAGGCAGATTGAAAAGCTGCTTGGGCTGGTTCCTAAAGTGTTACAGGAAAGAGAATTGTTTATTATTGTACATCGTTATGGACTTTTTGGGAATAAGGAGATGACGCAGAGAGAAATTGCTTCTGCAGTTGGAATCTCACGTTCATACGTGTCACGTATTGAAAAAAAAGCATTGGATAAATTGAAAAAAAGTTTTTGCGAATAAGGTTGTATTTCTTACTATGAATGTGTTATACTTAGGCGACGGCGGATGTCGCCGCCTTATGTTCGGATTTATATCAGGTCTTAGAAGCTGGGTATGGAATTGCTCAGTGTTTCTATGCACAGGTTGTCGTGTGCATATGTCAGTAAAAATCAACTGCAGCATTTCTGCTGTAAGAATCAGATGAATCAGAAAAATGAATAAAAAGGAGGAATACGTTGTATAGTATTGTATCAACAGCGATCATACACGGAATCCAAAGTGTGCCGATTTCTGTGGAAGCAGATGTGAGCGATGGCATGCCTGTGTTTGAAATGGTAGGATTTCTTGCTTCAGAGGTACAGGAAGCAAAAGAGAGAGTGCGCACGGCACTGAAAAACTGTGGCTATGCATTGACTCCAAAACATATTACGATCAACTTTACACCTGCTAACATCCGGAAATCCGGATCCGGATTTGATCTTCCGGTTGCAGTTGCGGTCCTTACCGCATTTGGCTATGTCAGACAGGAACTGGTCGGAGAATACTTTGTAACAGGAGAGGTCGGGCTGAATGGAAAAGTACAGCCAGTAAATGGAGTTCTGCCAATGGTCGCGGAGGCAAAAGAACGAGGTATGAGGAAATGCATGGTTCCATGGGAAAATGCAAGTGAGGCTGCGCTGGTAGCGGACATGCAGGTGTTTGCCGTAAAAGATCTTGCGGAAGCTGTTACGTTTTTAAATGGAAAAGGGGAATATTATAATGAGCCATATAATATAGAAGAAATACAGGCAGGAAAGGCATTGGATTTTGCAGATGTATATGGACAGATATTAGTGAAACGTGCCTGTGAAACGGCTGTTTCAGGAATGCATAATCTGCTTTTGATGGGGTCTCCGGGTGCAGGAAAAACAATGATTGCAGAACGGATTCCTGAAATCCTGCCGCCCTTAAATGCAGAAGAACGGATGGAGCTTTCTAAAATATACAGTGTTTGCGGACTTTTAGAACATAAAAGAGGATTGATGCAGAAAAGACCGTTCCGTGCACCACATCATACGATCACACCGCAGGGACTTGCAGGTGGAGGTGCATTGCCGAAACCGGGGGAAATTTCGCTGGCACATAAGGGAATCTTGTTTTTAGATGAACTGACAGAATTTCAAAATGATACTCTGGAAATATTAAGACAGCCGATGGAGGATAAAAAAATATGTATCGCAAGACTGAATGCGAGCTATGAATATCCGGCTGATTTTATGCTTGTGGCTGCGATGAATCCCTGTAAATGCGGGTATTACCCGGATATGCAGAGATGTACCTGCACATCGGCAGCGATTAACCGGTATCTGAGGAAGATAAGCAGACCGCTTTTAGACCGGATTGATATATGTGTGGAAGTGCCGCCGATCGGATTTAAGGATCTTTACAATACTGGAAAAAGTGAACGGTCAGAAGAAATCAGAAAACGCGTTATACGGACACAAGAGATACAGAAAATGCGTTACTGTGGAGAAGAGTTCTGCTTTAACAGTCATATTCCGTCTTCTAAGATTTTTGAGTATTGTAAACTTGATAAAAAACAGGAAACTTACATGGAACGGATGTATAACAAATTAAATCTGACAGCACGGACTTATCATAAAATACTGCGTGTGGCACGCACACTGGCAGATATGGAAGAAAGTGAACAGATAAAAATGCGGCATTTAAATGAAGCGATCTGTTATAGAAATATTGATAAGAAGTTCTGGGAGGTATAGGGTGATAAATTATGCGTACTGGCTCTCAAATATTCCGGAAGTCGGAATACGCACCAGAAACAGGCTGATTGCCGCAGCAGGAAGTGCGAGGGAGATTTATGGACTGACAGAAAAACAGCTTCTTCTGATCCCTGGCGTGACGGAGAAACATGCTGCGAGGATCTTAGAGAGCAGAAAAAAAGATTATGATGCAATGTTTGAGGGGATGATAGAACAAGGAATCTGGTTTTTATCCAGAGAGGAACAGCTGTTCCCAGAACGTCTTGCCACAATCCCGGATGCACCATATAGCATTTATGTGAAAGGGAATATGCCGGCAGAGTGGAATAAAAAGACAGTGGCGATCGTTGGTGCACGCCGCTGTTCTGCTTACGGCAGATCAGTGGCAGAGAAAATAGCAGGAAAAATAGCAGAATCAGGTGCATGGGTTGTAAGCGGCATGGCATCCGGGGTTGATGGTGGCGGACATGCGGGTGCACTTGAAAAAAATGGATATACATGTGCAGTATTAGGGTGTGGGGTAGATATCTGTTATCCAAGATCAAATATTAGAATATATCAGGAGATACTTGAAAAAAATGGTGCAGTCATCTCAGAATATCCGCCGGGGACAAATCCGTCTGCGCCGCTTTTTCCTGCAAGGAACCGGATCATTGCAGGACTTGCGGATGTGGTGGTTGTTGTTGAGGCAAAAATAAAGAGTGGTTCGCTTATTACGGCGGATTATGCGTTAGAACAGGGGAGAGACATATATGCGGTGCCGGGACGTATATATGATGCGCTTAGCGGGGGATGCAATAATCTGATACGGCAGGGGGCAGGCATTATTTCTGATGTAGATGAATTCTTAAAAGAAATTGAATTACAGGGGGAGATAAATACCGGAGAAGATAATTTAAAAAATTTATTACTTGAAAAAGATGAGCGACTGGTGTATAGTTGTCTAAGTTTACGACCGAAAAACGTCGGGGAACTCTTGGAGAAGACTGGTATATTAGTACCGGACATAATGGACGTACTTGCCAGACTTCTGCAAAAAGGTTTTATTACCGAGACAGTTAAAAATTACTATATCAGAAAAATATGAAAGAAATTCTTAGACACAGCAATCTGCACAAATGGAACAGAGCTGCTGTCAGAAACAATAGATGGCACGTTTTGTACACTGCTCTATTGTCATGAATAAAAGGAGATGGATGCATGGCAAAGTATCTTGTTATTGTGGAGTCGCCCGCAAAGGTAAAGACAATTAAAAAATTTCTGGGAAAAAATTATGAGGTAGTGGCATCGAACGGACATGTGAGAGATCTGCCAAAAAGCCAGATGGGAATTGACACAGAGAATGATTTTGAACCCAAATATATTACGATCCGCGGAAAGGGAGATATCCTGGCAAAACTGCGAAAGGAAGCAAAAAAAGCAGATAAAGTTTATCTTGCAACTGACCCCGATCGTGAGGGAGAGGCGATTTCATGGCATTTGAGCCAGGCACTGAAGCTGGATGATAAAAATGCACAGAGAATTACTTTTAATGAGATTACGCAGAATGCAGTGAAGGCTTCGTTAAAAGAACCGCGCCAGATTGACATGAATCTTGTAGATGCACAGCAGACCAGACGAATTCTGGATCGTCTGGTGGGATATGAGATCAGTCCACTGCTATGGGCAAAAGTAAAAAGAGGACTTAGTGCCGGACGTGTCCAGTCAGTTGCGCTTCGCATTATCTGTGACCGGGAGGATGAGATTAATGCATTCATTCCGGAAGAATACTGGACACTGGATGCAGAACTGTCTGTAAAAGGTGAAAAAAAGGCATTGCTCGCCAAATTTTATGGAGATGAGAATGGAAAAGTTACAATTTCCAGTAAAGAGCAGGCAGACCGCATCATGGCAGAGATGCAGAAAGAAGAGTTTCACATTTTAGAGGTAAAAAAAGGAGAACGTGTAAAAAAAGCTCCATTACCGTTTACAACCAGTACGTTACAACAGGAAGCATCTAAGGTACTTAATTTTCCGATTTCAAAAACAATGCGTATTGCACAGCAGTTGTATGAAGGTGTGGATGTCAAAGGTCAGGGAACGGTTGGTCTTATCACTTACTTAAGAACAGACTCTGTACGAATTTCAGAAGAGGCAGATGCACAGGCGAGGGAATATATTGCTGGAAATTATGGTGAGAACTATATTGCCGGTGAGAAAACAGCAAAGAAGAATGGAGCCAAAATTCAGGATGCGCATGAGGCGATTCGTCCGTCTGATATCAACCGTACACCTGTCATGGTGAAAGAGTCGTTATCGAGAGATCAGTTCCGCCTGTACCAGTTGATCTGGAAACGTTTTGCGGCAAGCAGAATGTCACAGGCGGTTTATGAGACAACAAATGTAAAAATTGGAGCAGGAAAATACCAGTTTACAGTATCTGCTTCTAAAATTGCATTTGACGGATTTATGTCAGTGTATACAAGCGATGATGATGAAAAGGCAGAGAACAATGTCCTGGTAGGCTCTATTGATGAGAATACAGTGCTTGGATTAAAAGAGTTTGATGAAAAACAGCATTTTACCCAGCCACCGGCCCACTATACAGAGGCATCACTGGTAAAAACATTAGAGGAGCTGGGAATAGGACGTCCGAGTACTTATTCACCGACAATCACGACACTGCTAGGAAGACGATATATTGTTAAGGAAGCGAAAAATTTATATGTGACGGAACTTGGAGAAGTGGTCAATCAGATTATGAAGGAATCATTTCCAAGCATTGTAGACGAACATTTTACCGCAAACATGGAATCGCTGCTTGATGGTGTTGAAGAAGGCAATGTAAACTGGAAAACAGTGGTACGTAATTTCTATCCGGATCTGGATGAAGCTGTGAAGGCGGCGCAGAAGGATCTGGAAAAAGTAAAGATAGAAGATGAAGTGACAGATGTTATCTGTGATGTCTGCGGCAGAAATATGGTAGTAAAATATGGTCCGCATGGCAAGTTCCTTGCATGTCCGGGATTCCCGGAATGCCGCAATACAAAACCTTATCTCGAAAAGATTGGAGTTGCATGTCCGAAGTGCGGTAAGGAAGTTGTACTTCGCAAAACGAAAAAAGGAAGAAAATATTTCGGCTGCGAGGATAATCCGGAATGTGATTTTATGAGCTGGTCAAGACCTGTTGCAGAAAAATGTCCGAAATGTGGCGGGTACATGGTAGTCAAAGGAAATAAGATTGTGTGTGCAGATGAACAGTGCGGTTATGTGACAGATCGTAAAAATGTTGAAAAAGATTCCGAATAATGAAATAATTTTAGGAAGAATATATTAAGAATATTGAATTTTCAGAATTGACGTGATAAAATATAGTACATCATGAAAGACATATATGTAGTCAGGAGGCACGCATTATGAGCGTTCAGTTGTTGGATAAAACAAGAAAAATCAATAAATTGCTTCACAATAATAATTCATCCAAAGTAGTATTTAATGATATATGCGACGTATTAAAAGAAATACTGGAATCAAATATCCTTGTCATCAGTAAAAAAGGAAAAGTACTTGGAACCGGAGTAAGACAGGGTGTCGAAGAGATCAATGAATTGATCGTGGATGAAGTAGGAGGTTTTATTGATCCGCTTTTAAATGAACGTTTGCTTGGAATCCTGTCCACAAAAGAGAATGTTAATCTTGAAACATTGGGATTTGTGGATGATGTAAAAAAATATACAGCGATCATTACACCAATTGATATTGCCGGAGAACGGCTTGGAACATTGTTTGTATACCGTGAGAACCGTCAGTATGATATAGATGATATTATATTGAGCGAATATGGAACAACTGTGGTCGGACTTGAAATGATGCGTTCTGTAAATGAAGAAAATGCAGAAGAAACAAGAAAGGTACAGATTGTAAAATCTGCGATCAGTACATTATCTTTTTCAGAATTAGAAGCAATCACACATATTTTTGATGAGATGGACGGCAAAGAAGGAATCCTTGTTGCAAGTAAGATAGCAGACCGTGTTGGAATTACAAGATCGGTGATCGTAAACGCACTTCGCAAGTTTGAAAGTGCAGGTGTGATCGAATCGAGATCATCCGGAATGAAAGGAACTTACATCAAGGTATTGAATGATGTTGTGTTTGATGAACTAGACAAGATAAAGAAAGAGAATCATAAGAATAGTTAAATGAAAAGGAATTTGTTACGCTATTTGAAAAACGTGACAAATTCCTTTTTTATGAGAGTGCTTTTTACAGCATTCTGGCAGCATGTTCGCTAAAAAATGCAAAAAATGTCGAAAAAAAGAGAATTATGAAGAATCAGAACAAATTGTTGTACACGAAATCGTAAAATAATACAAGATACGGGGAAAAACAACGAAAAAAAGTAAAAAACTCTTGTGTTTTTTCTGAGATATTTTATAATAAAATAGAATAATGTAGAAAATAGTGCATGAAAGGAGCAACAGAATGTTTACAACGAATGCATTTGACTATACAAATATACTTGATAAAGCGGCTGATGCAAGCTGGATGCGTGAGAATGTTATCACTAATAATATTGCAAATATCGACACACCTGGATACAAGAGACAGGATGTTGATTTTGAATCTGTATTACAAAAGGCACTCGGTAAGACAAAATACAGCAGCCTTGATAAGAAGGTAAGAGAATTGAACCAGAATCTTGGAAAACTTACAGCGACATCTTATACGGATGCGGCAAATTATTCATACCGTCTTGACCGTAATAATGTGGATGAAAACACGGAAAATGCGGAGCTGGCTTCTGAATCATTGAGATATCAGCTATTGACGACAGCGATAACAAACAATTTCTCAAGAATGCAGACAGTCTTAAAATAAAAGAATAAAAAGAAACAAAGGATGGAAATTATATGGGATTATTTCAGGCATTTGATATCAGTGCAAGTGGTATGACAGCAGAACGCTTCCGTATGGATACGATTGCACAGAATATTGCAAATATTAATACAACAAGAACGGAAGATGGGACACCGTACCGGAGAAAGATTGTTACATTTGCGGAAAAGACAGAAACACCTTTTTCACAGTATTATGAGACGGCAAGAGCGAGAGCGGTTGGAAATGGTGTAAAAGTAACATCTGTAAAAGAAGATGATGAGACAGAAATGCGCATGGTTTATGACCCATCTCATCCGGATGCAGATGAAAACGGTTATGTTACATATCCGAATGTTAATACAGTAACTGAAATGACGAACCTGATTGATGCAACGAGAGCATATGAGGCGAATACAACAGCATTTGATGCAACAAAAAGTATGGTACAGGCTGCACTCAACATCAGCAAATAAGGAAAGGAATGACGGTAAATGGACATTACTTCGTTGACAGGGATTACATCAGATTATATTGAAAAAGTAGCAGAACAGAACAGACTCGTAAATACTTCAGATGACAGTTTCCAGTCAGTACTTGATTCAGCAATGAATGTGTTGACAGAAACAAGTGATTTGCAGAATGATGCAGAGGCTGCTCAGATAGAATTTGCTCTTGGGAAGGCAGACAATCCGCATGATATGCAGGTTGCAGCAAAGAAAGCGCTTACAGCACTTCAGTATACAACAGCAGTAAGGGATAAAATGTTGGATGCATATAAAGAGATCATGAATATGCAAATTTAATGAATGGAGTCAGATAACATGCCGGAACAGGTGCAGAATATATTAAATAAGATTACAGAGTGGTGGAAAAAATTCAATACAAAGCAGAAAGCATTACTGATCAGTATTGTGGCAGTAATCCTTGTTGCACTGGCAATACTGGCAGCAGTTGTGAGCAAACCCAATATGGTTACGCTGCATGAATGTCAGACAACAGCGGAAGCTGGTACAGTAAAAGATCTGCTGGATGGTGAAAGCATTTCATATCAGATGTCTCAGGATGGTCTGATCTTTTATGTAGATGCGAAGGATGAAGCAGCTGCGTCTATCCTGCTCGGCAAGAATGACATTCCGAGTCAGGGAGCTTCAATCGATAATGTTTTTGAGGGCGGATTCAGCTCAACTGAGGCAGATAAAACAAAAAAATATAAAGTTTATCTGCAGAAATATTTCGCAGAACAGTTAGAGACACTGTCAAATGTTGAAAGCGCTTCTGTTACTCTCGATATTCCGAATGATGATGGAACAATTCTTGCAAAAGATCAGGATTCATATGCCGCAGTCATTCTTACCTTAAGTGGAGATATGGATGAAGATCAGGCCGCAGGTCTTGCAAAATACATAGCAACACAGCTTGGTAATAAAAATACAGATAATATTCAGATTTTAGATTCTAATTCCAATGTTTTATTTTCGGGAGATTCTTCTGATACTTCGATAGGAACAGCAAACAGTCAGCTTTCAGTAAAATCAAAGGCAGAAAATCTTGTAAAAAGCAAAGTAAAAGATGTTATGGTTGGATCTTCCCTGTTTGATCATGTGGAAGTGGCACCGGAACTCGTGATGGATTTTGACACATCGGAAGAGGCAACCCATGAATATTACGCACCAGACGGACAGACGAATGGTATGGTTGGCAGCAAGAGCGAGTATGAATCAGATTCAGAAGGTGGCGCGGCTGCAACACCTGGAACAGATTCCAATGATGATACTTCTTATGTAATCGAAGATAATAATTACACACACAGTACAGTTACAGATACAACAACCAATTATCAGAATAATGAGAAAGTAACAAAGAAATCTTCCAATGGAGGAACTGTTGATTATGCAAGTTCTTCTGTTTCTCTGGTGGCAACAAAATATCGTATCTATGATGAAGATACATTGCGTGCATCCGGAGCACTGGAAAATATGACGTTTGATGAGTATGTTGCAGCAAACAGTGACCCGACACCGATCACGGTTGATCAGGAATACATTACAATGATCTCTAATGCAACAGGAATCCCGACTGATAAGATTACGATCATTGCGCAGGAAGAACCGGTTTTCCAGTATTCTTCCGGTGGAAGAAGTGCTTCCGATTATTTACAGATTGTGCTTGTGGTTCTGATCCTTCTTCTTCTTGGTTATGTGGTATTCCGCAGCACCAGAAAAGAGAAAACCGCAGAGATCGAACCGGAGCTTTCTGTTGAGAGCCTGCTTGAATCAACAAAAGAGAGCCAGGAAGAAATGCAGGATATTGGATACAATGAGAAGTCTGAGACCCGTATCCTGATCGAAAAATTTGTGGAAGATAATCCAGAGGCGGCAGCTTCATTATTGCGCAACTGGTTGAACGAGGAGTGGGAATAAGGTATGGCAACAAATACACAGGATTATACTGGAATACAAAAGGCGGCGATTCTTTTGATTGCCTTAGGACCGGAGCGGTCTGCTGATATTTTTAAACATTTAAAAGAAGATGAAATTGAAGAGCTGACACTTGAAATCGCAAATACCAGAAGCGTTTCACCGCAGGTTAAGGAAGATGTCTTAAATGAATTTTATCAGATCTGCCTTGCACAGCAGTATATTGCTGAAGGCGGTATTGGATATGCAAAAGAACTGCTGGACAAAGCTCTTGGTGAGGAAAAGGCACAGGAAGTTATTACGAAACTTACAGCATCATTGCAGGTACGTCCGTTTGAATTTGTGCGGAAAACAGATCCAAGCCAGTTACTGAACTTTATCCAGGATGAACATCCACAGACAATTGCCATGATCTTATCATATCTGACATCCGCGCAGGCGGCACTTGTGATCGGGGCACTTCCACCGGAAAAACAGGCGGATGTTGCAAAACGTATTGCAATGATGGATCGTACATCACCGGATGTGATTAAAGAGGTAGAGCGTGTTTTGGAAAAGAAACTTTCTTCACTTGTCAATCAGGACTACACGATTGTTGGTGGTGTGGATGCAATCGTAAATATTTTAAATACGGTAGACCGTACGACAGAGAAACATATCATGGAGTCTTTAGAGATCGAAGAACCGGAACTGGCAGACGAGATCCGCAAGAAGATGTTTGTATTCGAGGATATCTTGCTGCTTGATGACCGTGCAATCCAGCGTGTACTCCGCGATGTCGATAATGCAGATCTTGGTGTTGCACTTAAGGCTGCAAATGAGGAAGTACAGAATGTTATCTTTAAGAATCTTTCAAAACGTCTGGCAGCAATGATCAAAGAGGATATGGAGTTTATGGGTCCTGTCCGTATGAAGGATGTTGAGGAGGCTCAGCAGAAAGTTGTCAGTGTTATTCGTAAATTAGAGGATTCTGGAGAAATCGTAATCTCCAGAGGCGGAGGTGACGAGATCGTTGTCTAATCTTTACAAACCATGGTTCGTACATACAGAGAGTCAGAATGCGAGGGTGATCAATTCAAATGATCATATGCAGGAATTTCTGAAACAAAACATCATAAAAGAGGCACAGCCGAAAGAAGCACGGCCGGTAGGATCGGATGGTTTTGCGGAGGGAATCATTACTGAAAAAACAGATAATGTGATCCCTGTAGAAGAACCGGAACAGGATATGTCTGCTGCAAATGAAAAAGCGGAACAGATACTTTCGCAGGCGAGGGCACAGGCGGATGTGCTGATTGACGATGCAAGACAAGAAGCAGAAACGATACGCGAGAAAGCAAAGAAACAGGGATATCTGGAAGGACAGAGTACATTAGAACAGGAGTATGACCAGAAAAAACAGCAATTAGAACAGGAACAGCAGCGGAAAAAGGCACAATTGCAGAATTCCTACCAGGAAAAACAAAAAAATATGGAAAGAGAACTGGTGGATGTAATATTGGATGTGTTTAATAAAGTTTTTCATGTCCAGTTTGATGGAAAAAAGGAGATCCTGCTTCATCTGATTGATAATGCTATTGCCAATATAGAGGATGAAAAGCGTTTCCGGATCAAAGTGGCAGGCGACAATGTCTCATTTCTGGAGGAACATAAAGAAAATATATTAGATTATGTGGGTCATGATATAGAATTGGAGATCGTTCCTGATTATACGCTGGATGAAAATGCATGTGTTATAGAAACCGATTCGGGAATCTTTGACTGCAGTCTGGATGTGCAGCTTGATAATCTGATGAAAGATATCAGATCCTTGTGTTCTTAAAAGTGAGGCGGCAGAATGTATACATTTGATAAATATCTTCAGCTTGCTGACAAGACATATTTTAACCGTCTGGGCAAGGTGACAAAGATTGTTGGTCTTACGATTGAATCTGTAGGACCAAATGCAAAACTGAATGATCTGTGCCGCATCATTATCGATCGGGAACAAAATCTTTCGACGATGGCTGAAGTGGTTGGTTTCCGTGACAAACATTTGCTTTTGATGCCTTTTGAAAGCGTGGAAGGAATTGGTGTTGGCTGTATCGTAGAGAATACAGGACATCCTTTGACTGTAAAGGTTGGAGAAGAACTGTTAGGTCACACTTTAGATGGAATCGGGAGACCAACGGATGTGGATGAGTTGCTGGTTCCATATGATTACCCGGTTGAGGCACAGCCGCCGGACCCGATGGCAAGAAAGATCATTGATGAGGTTCTGCCTTTGGGCGTTAAGGCAGTCGATGGTCTGATCACAGTCGGCAAAGGACAGAGAATCGGTATCTTTGCGGGATCTGGTGTTGGAAAAAGTACTTTGCTTGGAATGTTTGCAAGAAATACAAAAGCAGATATCAATGTGATCGCGCTGATTGGTGAGCGTGGAAGGGAAGTAAGGGAATTTGTGGAACGTGATCTTGGTGAAGAGGGTATGAAGCGTTCCGTAGTCATTGTTGCAACATCTGACAAACCTGCACTGATCAGAAATAAAGCTGCAAAAACAGCAACGGCAATTGCTGAATATTTCAGAGATCAGGGAAAAGATGTGCTATTGATGATGGATTCACTGACACGATTTTCAATGGCGCAGAGAGAGATAGGACTGGCATCCGGAGAACCACCGGTAACGAGAGGATATCCGCCGAGCGTATATTCAGAAATGCCTAAACTCCTAGAACGTGCGGGAACCTCAGACAAAGGATCTATTACCGGACTTTATACCGTACTTGTAGATGGTGATGATATGAATGAACCAATTACAGATACGGCGAGAAGTATTCTGGATGGACATATCATGTTATCCAGAAAATTAGGACATAAAAATCATTATCCTGCAATTGATGTTTTACAGAGTATTTCCCGTGTTATGAGCTCAATTGCTACAAGTGAACATAAAGAACTTGCCGGAAAATTAAGAAATGTTATGGCTACTTATAATGAGGCAGAGGATCTGATCAATATTGGAGCCTATAAAAATGGAACCAATCGTGAAATAGATTATGCTATTCAGAAAATACAGGCAGTAAATGAATTTCTGATACAGAAGACCGATGAAAAATTTGAATTCAGTGAGGAAATTGATCTTCTTAGAAAACTGTTTGAAAACTAAGAAAGGTTTTTGACATGGCAAAGTTCAGATACAGAATGCAGAACATTCTTGATATCAAAGAGAAAATGGAAAATCAGGCAAAGACAGCCTATGGTATGGCAAATGCAAAACTGGCAACAGAACAGCAGAAACTTCAGGACATTCTGATCCGGAGAGCCGGGTATGAATCAAAAGCAAGGGAATTAGTAAGTGGAAACCTCAATGTTTTGGAAATTCGTGAATGTAGGCAGGCTATTGATGTTATGAAAAGCAAACAGCGCAGCCAGATGATGAATGTACATGCTGCGGAACGCAATGTTGAATTGGCAAGAAAACAGCTAAATGAAGCAATGGTTGAACGCAAAACACATGAAAAACTAAAAGAAAAAGCTTTTGAGGAATTTAAACAGGAACTTTTACATGAAGAGTCTAAAGAAATAGACGAACTTGTCAGTTATACCTATCACGATAATGGACAGCGCAGTTAGGCAGTTTGAGCGGACAGGAGGAAAACATGGCAGAAGAAAAAGAAGAAGTTGTAGATAAGAAAGCTGCAAAAAAAGAAGAAAAACAAAGAAAAAAAGAAGAGGCAAAAGCAAAAAAAACACAGCGGGCAGAAGATAGTGATGAGCTTGAGGAAGAAAGCGGCGGAAGCAAAGTGGCTGTATTCTTTGTCTCACTTCTGATCATAATTGTATGGCTTGCGATTATAGCACTTTTGATCAAATGGGATGTTGGTGGATTTGGCTCAGGCATGCTTGCACCGATCTTAAAGGATGTTCCTTATGTGAACAAGATTTTGCCGGATGATGCGGTGGAAGAAGTTTCAACAGAGGACAGTGCCTATGCATATGACACTATGGCAGATGCAGTGGAGCGCATCAAAGAGCTGGAAAAAGAACTGGCAGATGCCCAGAATACATCATCTGCAAATGCAGATTATATCAGCCAGCTGGAAGCACAGTCGGCAGAGTTACAGCAATATAAGGAAAACGAGGCAGAATTTGAAAAAGAAAAGCAGAGTTTTTATGAAGATGTTGTTTTTTCAGATGTAGCCCCGGATGTTGAGGAATATAAGAAATATTATGAAAGTATTGATCCTGCTAATGCAGAAGTATTGTATAAGCAGGTGGTAGCACAGACGGCAGAGGATGAGCAGCTTGATGATTATATCAAGACATATTCATCCATGAAGCCGAAAGAGGCGGCAGCAATTTTTGATACCATGACAGATAATCTGAAGCTGGTTGCACAGATTTTAAATGGAATGGATGCAGATTCAAGAGCTGCTATTCTTGGCAAAATGAGTTCTGATACCGCTGCAAAGGTAACAGAGATCATGAAGCCTTCAGAATAGATTATTAAGCGGCAGTACATGCAGCGAAAGAGAGAGGAGGAAGAAAAATGGGAAGCACGAGTGTTTCAGAAGTGACCGGTATCATGTCTGTTGGACAGGGAAGCCAGACACTCACAGGTACAAAAGAAGGAGATCTGAAAGTCCAGTTTGCAGAAGTGATGAGCCAGATGACAACACAGGTTGGATACGGATACAGTTATGGCGGACAGAACGGCAAACAGAACATGTCTGTTGTGACAGGGAAAAGCAGTGTCACAGATAACTATGAGCGTTATCAGAATAATGCTGCCAGTATAAAAAATAATCCGTCAGACAAAACAGATATCCAGACCGGGAATACAGATGAAAAGCTGGCTGCATTTGAAGAGGATGTTAGACAGGTTTTGAAAGAGAAACTTGGCGTGACAGATGAAGAGATCACGGATGCAATGCAGAAGCTGGGACTTACTGTGGCTGATCTTATACAGCCGAACCAGCTTACACAACTTACAGCTGAACTTACAGGCTCTGAAAATATCGGCGAATTGTTATGCAATGATTCGTTTATGGAAATTGTAAATGAAATCGGTGGATTATCACAGGATCTGTTAGATGATCTTGGAATGACATCACAGATGTTTACTGAGACGGTTGCGGCAGCATCACAGGTTGTAATGACTCCGGAATCGGCAGGTATTGAACAGTTACCGGAAATGCAGGTAACAGAAAATGTTAATGCAGACAAAACCGCAGCAAACGATAATCAGATGAATTCTGTTTTGGAGGAAGAAAAAACAGTTCAGACAGCATCAGATGCAGATGAAGTGGAAATACAAAAACCGGAAGACAATATTCTCCTGCAAAAAGAAGTGGCAGAAGAAACAGATAATACAGACGATATGCAGGAAAAAACGACATTGTCAGAGGATAACAGCCTGATGCAGGAAGAAACAGATACAAAGGCAGATGACGGGCAGACAGGAAACAGAAATGAATCCGGGAACACGTCAAATCAGACAGCATTTGTGAGTCAGGAGCATACTGTTGATCCGGCAGCGGCAAAAACACCGGAGACTGTACCGGAATTTTCAAGACAGCTTGATACGTTAGATCTGATCCGTCAGGTAACAGAATTTACAAAAATCACTGTCCGTGAAGCACAGACGACGATGGAGATGCAGTTGAACCCGGAACACCTTGGCAAGATTTATATCGAAGTAACGACCAAGGAAGGAAATGTATCTGCTCATATTATGACACAGAACGAACTGGTAAAAGAAGCGTTAGAAGCGCAGATGGCAGAACTCAAACAGAGTATGAACCAGGCAGGTGTGAAGGTGGATGCCGTAGAAGTTACGGTTGGAAGCCATGAGTTTGAAAAAAACTTAGAGCAGAATGCAAAACAGGAAGAGAGACAGGCAGAGGAGCAGGAAAAAGCTTCGCCAAAGACTAGAAGAATCAACTTAGATGATTTAGATGAACTCTCCGGAGTCATGAGTGAGGAAGAGGCCCTTGTGGCGCAGATTATGGCAGATCACGGTAATTCCGTAGATTATACTGCTTAAAACAAAAGAAAGGAGAAAAAAATGGCATTAATTCAGCCCGTTGAAGACGGAAAAATACCAAAGGATACCAGTACTACAAGCAAATCGGATACCAGCAATGACCTTGGCTATGACCAGTTCTTACAGCTGTTATGTGCAGAGATGCAGTATCAGGATCCGTTAGAGCCTACCAGCAATACGGAGTATGTTGCACAGCTTGCTACATTTTCACAGATGGAAGCAACACTTGGTATGCAGAGTACAATCGAGAGCAGCAATGCAAATGCACTTGTTGGAAAATATGTTATTATCAAGACAACATCTTCGACTGGAGAAACAACAGCAACAGAGGGATTTGTTGATTATGTACAGAAAGAAAACGGTGAGCAGAAGATCTGTGTAAATGGGGTGTTATATTCACTTTCTGATGTATATCAGGTTGCAGATACCGAATACATGGAGGCAGAGACACTTGCTAAGACGTTTGCAGCAGCGGTTGCTAAATTGCCGAATGCAGCACAGCTTACATTAAGTGACAAAGATGATGTCAAGAATTTAAAGACATATTACGATAATCTGAATTCTTATCAGCAGTCAAAGATCGATACAGATACTTTGAAAAAATATCAGGAACTGCTTGCACAGATGGAAAAACTTGCAGGAAAAGACTGGTATAAAAGTACTTCATCATCGACAGGTACAACAACAGATACAAAAACAGATACAGATACAAAAACAGATACGACAACAGGAACAGATACAACAACAGACACAAAGACAGATACAGATAAAACCTGATATCTGACAGAAGGGAAATGCGATTATGAATAAGATCAGTAACCAGTTTGCTTCCATTGAGCAGGTAACTGACCAGTATCTGACTCGGAAAAGCACGGATGCGGTAACTTCGAGCGGTGTCTCCTTTGAAGATATTTTAAAGCAGAAGCAGGATGCAAAAGCAGGTGGGACACTCAAATTTTCCAAGCATGCCACGATGCGCCTGATGGATCGTAATATCAATCTGTCAGAGGAACAGAATGAACGACTTGAGACAGGCGTTTTTAAGGCTGGTGAAAAGGGAATCAGAGAATCGTTAGTAATTGTTGATTCACTCGCTTTTATCGTAAATGTTCCGAACAGGACAGTCGTTACAGCAATGGACCGGACAGAGTCCGATGATAATATTTATACCAATATTGATGGTGCTGTGATCACGTAGCCGGACCGAAATGGAGGCTAGATTCCCGGAATGACAGAAGGGAAGGCAGCACAAAAGAACTTAGGAGGTCAATTTCAACTATGATGAGATCAATGTACTCTGCTGTGTCAGGTCTTAAGACACATCAGACAAAAATGGACGTTATTGGTAACAATATCGCCAACGTAAACACAGTAGCTTTTAAATCATCCTCAGTTGTATTTCAGGATGTTTTATATCAGATGACAAGTAATGCATCCGGTGCGAACGCAGCAACAGGTACCGGTGGTGTGAATGCAAAACAGATCGGTCTTGGTGTTACGACCGGTGCAACAAACTTAAGCATCACAACTTCCGGTGCGGCTGAAACAACCGGACGTGCATTCGATATCCGTTTATCAGACCAGTCTACGACAAACTTTTTTGTAGTTAACAACGGTTCTGAGAACCTGTTTACCAGAGCCGGTTCTTTCTATGTAGATGGTGCCGGTAACTTATGTATGACATCCACCGGTTATACAGTTATGGGATGGCAGGTAGATCCGACAACAGGAAATATCAAGAAGGATACCGTATCTGCACTTCGTGTCATGCAGACATCCAACCTGACATCTGCTCCGGAGGCAACCACACAGGCAAATGTTTCCGGTATTATTGATAAAAATGATAAGGATGTATTGTCAGACAACGGACTTGTCAAAACACTGACATTTTTTGATAATCTCGGTTATTCCTATACAGCGCGTTTTGCAATGAAATCTACCGGAACAGATGGAAAATATACGGTGGAACTGGAAAAAATCTTAAACAGTGACGGAACAACGTTCTATGATCCGGAAACCAGCAATGTTGATCTGAGTGATATATTTGGAGCAAAAACAACGAATGCTACACTTGGAACATACAGCCAGGTTCAGAGTGGTTATTACTATGATTCTGCTAACGATAAATTCTATGTAGGAAGTGATGCAAACGGTACAGAAATCTCTTGGGATCCGGCAACAAATTCTTTTACGGATAGACAAACTCCAGCAACTACACACAGCCTGAAACAGGTATATGGAATTTCGAATGCAATGGTTGCCAAGATTACAGGTAATAAGGCAAATGCTACAGTCAAAAATGGAACACTGACGATCACCGGAGATGTAACGGATTATGCAATCGACTTCAGTACAAAAGATGGTACATTTACAGGAGTCGGTGCAAGAACGTCAAACAATAAGACAAACACAGTTACACTTAATATGAGTAAACTTGGAAACAATCCGACCCAGTTTGATGATATTACCATTGATTTTTCGGGACTGAAAGATGCAAACAACGGTGGTAAATCCACAGCGGTTATGTCTACAGGATCTATAGATGATGGTGTGACAGGAAAAGGAAAGAAATTAGGTGCCATGATCGGTATTTCCATCGACAACAATGGTCTTATCACAGGTACTTATGATAATGGTAATACAGAAACCCTCGGACAGATCGCAGTAGCACAGTTCGCAAATGCATCCGGTCTTGAAAAGGTTGGAGAGAATTGCTACCGTACGACCTTAAACTCAGGTGAATTTGATGGAATCGGTGTTGAAATCTCTGCGGACGGAAGTTCTATGACATCCGGAGAACTTGAGATGTCAAACGTTGACCTTTCAACAGAATTCACACAGATGATCATCACACAGCGTGGTTTCCAGGCAAACTCCCGTATCATCACAACATCCGATACACTGTTAGAGGAACTGGTTAACCTGAAACGTTAATGTAATGTAAGAAAAAAATAATATTTATGTAAAACCCGTTCTAAAATGTCGAAACAGGTTTTACACAGGCAGTTACATATGTTATACTGAACATTGTGGCCGGTTTCAAAACAGGCCGGTCACAATGAAAATCTGTTGACTGGCAATGGAGGAATGATTACGATATGATCGAAGTGACACGGCTGAATGGAACAACAGTATTAATCAATTCGGATCTGATTGAAACGGTGGAGGAAACTCCGGATACAGTTATTTCTCTTACAACAGGTAGAAAGTTTATTGTAAAAGAAAGTAGACAAGAGGTCAAAAATTTAGTAAAATCATACAAAAGGGATATTTTTACAAATGGCCTTTTAAGAGAAGAATAAGTCCCACGGATGGGATTTTACAATATGAAAAATCAAGGATGGTAGGTGGAAAAAGTGGATATAGCATCAATAGTAGGTATGTTATTAGGCGTTGTAATGTTTGTGTTTGGTGTACTTTCCAACGGAGGTGTTGCAAGTTTACACTCCATGTGGGATATGGCATCATTCATTATTACAATAGGAGGTTCCATAGCAGGTACGCTTGCATCTTTTAAATTGGCGGATTTTATCAATGGTATAAAATCAATAAAGTTGATTTTTAAGGATGAGGTTCAGGATCCGGCAGTTGTCATCAATCAGATCATTTCACTGTCGAATACAGCGAGAAAAGAAGGACTTCTGGCATTGGAAGAAGCCGCAAATGGAATTGAAGATGATTTCCTGAAAAAGGGCATTATGCTTGTTGTAGATGGTACGGATCCGGAACTGGTAAGAGGAATCATGGAGACAGACTTAGCCTGTGTCGAGAGCAGACATAAAGCTAAAATTGCTGTCTGGGAAAAATGGGCTGAATTAGGTCCTGCCTGGGGTATGATCGGTACCCTGATCGGATTGATCCTCATGTTGCAGAACATGGAAGATGCATCCACAATCGGACCGGCGATGGCAACAGCGCTTGTTACAACATTGTATGGTTCATTACTTGCAAACTGGTTATGTAACCCGATTGCAGGTAAGTTAAAACTGAATAATGATAATGAAATGATGATGAAGGAAATTTCCGTGGAAGGTATTCTGTCGATCCAGGCAGGAGAGAATCCGCGTGTTATAGAAGAAAAACTGAAATCATTCCTTGCACCTTCGGCGCGTAATACAGCGCAGGAAAGCGAGGCTGGAGGTGAAGAATAGTGAAAAGAAAGCCTGATGAACCAAAAGGATCACCAGCATGGATGAATACATTTGCAGATCTGATGAACCTGTTGTTGTGCTTCTTTGTATTGTTATTTTCTATGTCAACAGTAGATGCAGAAAAGTTTGAAAAAATGGTGGCTTCCTTTCAGAATACATTTAGTATTCTTCCCAATGGAGGATCTTCTATTGGAGATGGAACTCTGATATCATCTGGTGTGAGCCAGCTTGAAATGTTAGATTCCTATTATAAAGACAAAGCGAACTCTGAATCGGATCAGGAGACAGACGAAGAGAATGATGTAGTGGAAGAATATAAAGAACAGGCACTGGAAGAATCAGAAAAGATGTCTGAACAATTAGAGGATGCCATTGCAAGGTATGGAATTCAGGATCAGGTAGAAGTTGATTTTAATGCACAGTATGTCATGCTCAATATGAATGGAGCTCTTTTATTTGACTCCGGGCATGCAGAAATCCGGTCAGAAGCATATCCGCTGATTGATAAGCTGGGCAAACTGATCGAACCTTATCAGGATAATATCATAGAAGTAGAAGGACACACGGACAACGTGCCGATCCATTCTGCAAAATATGAAGACAATGACGTGCTTTCGTTTTACAGGGCACGGGCGGTTACAGATTACTTGAGAGATATTACAACAGTGAAACCCGCACACTTGAAAGCATCTGGAAGAGGTGAGTATGTACCTGTTGCAGATAATACAACGCAGGAGGGAAGAGCAAGAAACCGCCGCGTTATTATAAAAATATATAATTCTTATAGTTCAGACTTTAATTGAACAGGAAGGTAGCATTATGAAAAAGAATCTGATAACAGTAATTATTCTGGCACTGGTTTTGGCAAACCTTATTTTAACTGCAATTCTTGTGTTCACGATTATTCCGCAGACAAAGAAATCAAATCAGCTGATCGATCAGGTATGTTCTGCGATTAATCTGGAACTTCAGAGCGGTGAAAATACACCTGCAACACCGGAAGTGCCGATTGAAGACATTGAGACTTATGCGATTACAGATGGATTTACTGTAAACTTAAAACAGGGTGGAGATGGCAAACAGCATTATGCGGTGTTTTCGGTCAGCCTGTCTTTGAATACCAAGAGTGATGGATATAAGACTTATGGTGGATCAGAAGGACTTGCTGCAAAAGAAACGATCATTCAGAGTGAGATCAATACGATTGTAAATGGATATACGTTAGATGAATTTAATACAGACGGCTATCAGAATGTAAAAGATGATATATTAAAATCAATGCAGGATATGTTTGGAGGTTCAGACTTCATCGTTGGTGTAAACTTCTCAAGCGTTCAGACGGAATAGACCCAAATATTGTGTTAGGTGGTGAGAAAGAATGGGTGAAGTCTTATCTCAAAATGAGATAGATAGTTTGCTCAAAGCGTTAAGCAGTGGTGAACTTGATGTAGATGAAATGAAAGATGAAGATAAAAAACAGGTCAAAAATTATGATTTTGCCCGTCCTGCAAAGTTTTCAAAGGAACATCTGCGAACGCTGGAGATTATCTTTGAACATTACGGAAGACTCTTGTCAACCAATCTTCCTGTTTATTTACGGAAAAATGTTCAGGTTGAGGTGATGAACTCAGAAGCAGTTACATATTCAGAATTTTCAAATGCGTTATCGAATCCTGTATTACTTGGAATTGTAAATGCATCTCCATTGAATGGAAGCATTGTCATTGAGATGGCACAAAATCTTGGATATGTTGTAGTAGACAGAATGTTAGGTGGAAAGGGAGTGCCTCTGGATAAACCGAGGGATTTCTCGGAGATAGAATTGCTGATCATTGAGCGGATATTTAATGTGGCAGTAGATCTTTTAGTGGAGCCGTGGGAGAATGTATGTGAGTTAGAACCCCGGTTAGAGCGTATTGAGACGAATTCGCAGTTCGCACAGATTATATCGCCGACGGAGATGATAGCTCTGGTAACGCTCAATGTTAAGATTGGCGATGTGGAGGGATTACTGAATGTATGCCTTCCATATCTGACTTTAGAGAGTATTATGGACAAACTGAATACCAAATACTGGTATTCGAGTCTGCAGGAAAAGGATGAACAACAGTATACAGAAACGATCGAGGCACTTATTTCAAAAGCACCAATGCCGATCAAAGCTGTACTTGGTAACAGTTCCATTTCAGTAAATGATTTTTTGGGACTGCAGGTAGGAGATATTATCCGGCTGGATACGAAGGTTGATCAGGAACTGAGTGTCTTTGTTGGAAGTATAAAAAAATTTACTGCTCTGCCGGGAGAAACCGGTGATGACTATGCAGTAAGAATTACATCAGTGATTAGGGAGGAGCAGTAAGATGGATGGAACGATGTCACAGGAAGAAATCAATGCTTTACTGAACAATCCTTCAGGTACAGATGAAAATCCGGAAAATACATTGACAGAACAGGAAAAAGATGCGATCGGTGAGATCTCGAATATCAGTATGGGAACAGCGGCAACTACACTGTTTTCACTGGTAAACCGTAAGGTTGAGATTTCCACCCCAGTGGTTGCGTTTGCAAACTGGAGTGATATATGTGACGCATATGAAAAGCCATGTGTATTTATACGAATTGCGTATACCGTGGGATTAGATGGAAGCAATATCCTTGTGTTAAAGGAACATGATGTAAAAGTTATCACGGATCTGATGATGGGCGGTGATGGAACAAATACAGATGGAGAACTTGGAGAACTTCACCTGAGTGCAATCAGCGAGGCAATGAACCAGATGATGGGCTCGGCAGCAACATCATTGTCTTCCATGCTGAACAAGGTAATTGATATCAGCCCGCCAAGTGCAGATCTGATAGATTTGCAACAGACAATTGATGAGAGTCAGATTGATGAGTTCCTTGCAGGTGAATTTGTAAAAATTTCATTCCGGTTAGAGATTGGTGATCTTGTTGATAGTGAGATCATGCAGTTATATCCTGTTTCTTTTGCAAAAGAAATGTGTGCAAATGTAACAAGCAATATGGAAGAAGACAGTAATTCCACTGCAGGAATGAGTGAAAAAGAGAACACCCAGAGTACACCGGCAGCTCAGCCGACACCAGCACCGCAGCCACAACCTCAGATGGCAGCACAGCAGCCAATGATGGGACAGCCGATGATGGGGCAGCCAATGATGGGTCAGCCGATGATGGGACAACCAATGATGGGTCAGGAGATGTCGCAGATGTATGGACAACAGCAGGTAAATGTACAGCCGGCACAATTCCAGGCATTTACTGGAGCAGTACCGGGGAATTTTCAACCGGAAAATATTGATTTGATTATGGATGTACCACTTGAAGTTACGGTAGAACTTGGAAGAACTTCCAAATCAATTAAAGAAATACTTGATTTTACACCGGGAACCATTATAGAATTAAACAGGATTGCCGGAGAACCGATTGATGTTCTGGTAAATGGTAAATTCGTAGCCAAAGGCGAGGTAGTAGTAATAGAAGAAAGCTATGGTATACGAATTACTGAAATTATAAAATAAAAAACAAAAAAGAAGAGTTAAAGATAGGAGAGAAAATTATGGCTAAGGTTATGATTTGTGATGATGCTGCATTTATGAGAATGATGATTAAGGACATTCTTACAAAGAATGGTTATGAGATTGCAGCGGAGGCTGAAAATGGTGCTATTGCAGTGGAAAAATATCCTGAAGCAAAACCGGATCTGGTATTAATGGATATTACTATGCCGGATATGGATGGTATCCAGGCACTTAAAAAAATCAAAGAGATCGATCCGAATGCAAATATTATCATGTGTTCTGCAATGGGACAGCAGGCAATGGTTATTGAAGCGATTCAGTCAGGAGCAAAGGATTTTATTGTTAAACCATTCCAGGCAGAGCGTGTACTTGAGGCAGTAAAAAAAGTAGTGGGTTAGTATGATCTTATTAAGCGCTTCTTTTCGAAGTCTGATGCAACTGATAGGAGTACTGATCATATTTGTGTTTGTTTTGATTATTACCTACTTTACGACAAAGTGGGTAGGTGGTTTTCAAAAAACACAAATGTCCAAAGGAAATCTTACGGTTCTTGAAACAATCCGGATTGCAAATGGTAAATTTTTGCAGCTTGTTAAAGCTGGAGAACAATATTTTGTTATCGCGGTGGGTAAGGATGAAGTAACGAAGATTGCAGAACTTACAGAAGATCAGCTATCAGTCCGTACATCAGATGATATGAAAAATTCACAGGAAAGCTTTCAGGAGATATTTCATAAACTGAAGGATCATTTTCCAAAAAAGCAGGATTGATGGAATTATGACAAAATTAAAAAAGACATATTGTATACTGTCATTAGTATTTGCAATAGCAGTATTCGTGGCAATGCTGTTTGTCTCACAAAACAGGACAACTGTTTATGCAGCCTCCATGGATACGGACAGTATAAGTACACTGGATAATGCGGCGGCGGATACCGCCACAGGCTCAGGCAGTGGGTCAGACAGCAGAGGTGGTCTGTCTATCTCGATAAATAATGATGAGGCAGGAGTTTCTTCGGAAGTACGTGCATTATTGTTACTGACAATTATTGCAGTATCGCCGTCACTTTTGATCATGCTTACATCATATACCAGAATTGTAATCGTACTTCATTTTTTAAGAACGGCAATAGGAACACAGACGGCACCGCCAAACCAGATTTTGATAGGTCTGGCATTGTTTTTGACATTTTTTATCATGTGGCCGACGTTTCAGCAGATTAATGAAAATGCAATCCAGCCATTGGATAATGGAGACATTACGATGGAAGAAGCATTAAAAGAAGCAGAACAGCCGATTCGTCAGTTTATGTATGGACAGGTGCAGCGAAAAGATGTCAAACTTTTTATAGATATGGCTGGTGACAGTTATGATATTGACAGTGCCGCACTTGAAAAGGAGTATGAAGAATCCGGACAGAGTGCATATGATGCGATCCCGATGACGATTATGATTCCATCGTTTATAATCGGGGAACTGAGACAGGCATTTATCATGGGATTTGTAATTTATATCCCGTTTATTGTAATTGATATGGTAGTTGCATCTGTGCTTATGTCTATGGGTATGATGATGCTTCCACCGACAACAATTTCGCTGCCATTTAAGGTATTGCTGTTTATATTGGCAGATGGATGGAATCTTGTAATAGGAAGCGTAGTAAAGACATTTTATTGATGATAGAATGTTTGAAATGCGTATATTCTCTTATGGACGCAGATTAATATGTATACAGATAGCAAAGAGGTGAGAATGGAATGACAGAAGGACAGGTACTTGATATAGCAAAAGAAGCGATTTATACGATTATAATCTGTTCCGCTCCGATGTTGATCATTTCACTGGTTGTTGGTTTGATTGTCAGTATTTTCCAGACGGTTACATCTATTCAGGAGCAGACATTGACGTTTGTTCCTAAGATCATTGCAGTATTTGTTGGCATTATGATTTTTGGATCATGGATTCTGACAAATCTGACTGAATTTGTGACGACGTTATGGTCGAATTTTAGTATATATCTTGGTTAGGACGCTCTATGTTAGAATATACGTTTTCATTGGCTAATTTTGAAATACTGATATTAATATTGGTTCGCATATCGTGTTTTGTGTACATCGCTCCTTTTTTTGGGACAAGGAATGCACCTTCACAGGCAAAGATAGCTTTTTCGTTCTTTGTTGCGCTTTTGGTCTATGGTTTTGTTGATAAGACAGCAATCGAGTATACAGGTATGATTGGATATGCGATAATAGTGTTAAAAGAAGGAATTACAGGGTTGCTGATAGGATTTGCTGCAAACATTTGTAATTCCATTATTTTATTTGCGGGAAATATTATTGATATGGATATCGGATTATCCATGGTGACTGAATTTGACCCGACAATGAATACGCAGGTAACGATCACTGGAAACCTGTACAATTATTTTATACTTCTTCTTTTGATCGCAACAAATATGCATCATGTGATTTTACAGGCGGTGGTGGATTCTTTTACGGTAATACCGATCAATGGTCAGATCTTTAACTGGGATTCCCTTGCAGGTTCCATGACACAGTATATGACGGACATGTTTGTAATCGGATTCCGGATTTTTCTCCCGATATTTGCCTGTATGATGATTTTAAATTGTATCTTAGGTATTCTTGCAAAGGTTGCACCACAGATGAACATGTTTGCGGTTGGTATGCAGATGAAAATACTGATTGGTCTGGGAGTTTTATTCCTGACAGTTTCATTGCTGCCGGGGATTGCCAGTTTTATATTTACCGAAATGAAAAAAATGATGGTTTTATTTATAGAGGGAATGTACTAAGGTGGAACTGAAAGACAGATTACTATTTGCATATGACCTTCAGTGGTTTGCAAAAGATGGACCCGGAGGAGAAAAAACAGAGCCGGCAACGGAAAAAAAATTAAGAGAAGCGCGAGAGGATGGTAAGGTTGCAAAGAGTAAGGAACTTACGGCTGCATTTGACCTGATCGTATTATTTCTTGTATTAAAGATTTTTATTTCGTGGATCGGCAACGGTTTCTTAGGAGTTTTTCATTATGTATATAAGCTGATGCCTGATTTCGTGGCTGTTAATGCAATGGAGTCTTCTACAAAGGAGATTACTTCCTTTTTACATAATGTATACATAGAAATGTTTCAGATGGTCGCACCTTTTTTTGCTTTTGGTGTTGCGGTGACGGCCCTTGTAAGTATCCTTCAGGTAGGATGGAAAGTTACGGCAAAACCGTTGAAACCCAAGGGGGATAAATTTAACCCGATTAATGGGTTTAAACGTATTTTTTCAAAAGATTCGTTGTTTGAGCTGCTTAAATCTATATTAAAAATAGGTTTGATCATATATGTTGCCTATACATCCATAAAGGGTGAGGCAGATGATATTTTTATTTTATATGATATACCGTTAAATCAGGCAGTTGTATTGTGCGGTGATGTTATAATTAATGCAGGTTTTAAAATCAGCCTTGTTTATCTGGTGGTCGGAATTGTAGATTTTATTTATCAGAAACATCGTTTTAATGAAGATATGAAGATGACCAAGCAGGAATTAAAGGATGAGTATAAAAATACAGAGGGAAATCCTGAAATCAAAGGAAGACAGAGACAGCGTATGAGGGAGGCTTCCCAGAGACGTATGATGCAGGATGTTCCAAAAGCAGATGTGGTCATCACGAACCCGACACACCTTGCAGTTGCAATCAAATATGATGCCGAGGTGTCAAGAGCTCCGATCGTTATTGCAAAAGGAGAAGATTATCTTGCGAAAAAGATTCGTGAGAAGGCAAAAGAAAACCACATTGAGATTGTTGAAAACAAACCACTGGCGAGAATGTTATATGCAAATGTAGATATTGGCTCAGAAATACCGCCTGAATTGTATCAGGCAGTAGCGGAAATTCTTGCTATGGTATATAATATGAGAAACAGGGAGGATAGGTCATGAAGAAAGCTGACATAGGTGTTGCACTGTATCTACTGGCTGCAGTCATCTTTTTTATAGTGCCAATCAGTTCCACTTTACTCGATGTTATGCTGGCACTGAATATTTCAATCGCATTGATTGTTCTTTTTAATACACTGTTTGTAAAAGAAGTACTGGATATGTCTTTTTTTCCAACATTACTTTTGTTTACAACAATTTTTCGAATTTCCCTGAATGTATCTTCAACACGACTGATCTTAACCACTGGTGCCCCGGGTAATGTTGTACAGACATTCGGTCAATTTGTTGGTGGCGGTGACCTGATCGTCGGTGCCATCGTATTTATCATTCTGGTTATCATCCAGTTTGTTGTCATTAATAAAGGTTCTGAACGTGTTGCTGAGGTAACAGCGAGATTTACACTTGATGCGATGCCTGGTAAACAGATGGCAATCGATGCTGATTTAAATACCGGAGCGATTACGGAAAAACAGGCGAGAGAGCGAAGAAATAAGATTCAGGAAGAGTCCGCATTCTTTGGTTCCATGGATGGTGCTACCAAGTATGTAAAAGGAGATGCAGCTGCTGGTCTTATCATCACGTTTGTAAACCTTGCAGGTGGAACTATCATGGGTATACTGCGAGGTGGAATGAGTTTTCAGGAAGCCATTGAACATTATGGTGTGCTTACGATCGGTGATGGATTATCTTCACAGATTCCTTCACTTCTGATATCGCTTGCAACCGGTATTCTTGTAACGAAGGCATCTAAGGAAGCTGACTTTTCCAATATTCTTGTCAGTCAGTTATTTGGAATCCCAAAAGTATTATATATTGTAGGTACCACCTTAGCGGTACTAGGAATCGCAACTCCGTTGAATACTTTGCTGTTTCTTGCATTTGGAGCAACTTTTATTATTGCAGGACGACAGGTAGATAAGAATATCGGTATTGAGAGCATAGAGGAAGAAGTCAATACGGCGGAGACGGAAGCGGAAGAGATACGAAAACCAGAGAATGTTGTGTCGCTTCTTCAGGTTGATCCGATTGAACTTGAATTTGGATATGGTATTATTCCATTAGCCGATGTAAACCAGGGAGGAGATCTGTTGGATCGTGTTGTTATGATACGACGGCAGATTGCTCTTGAACTTGGTACTATCGTACCGATTATTCGTTTGAGAGATAATATTCAGCTAAATCCGAACCAGTATATCATTAAGATCAAAGGTGTGCAGGTAACAGAGGGAGAAATCCTTTTTGATCACTATATGGCAATGAATCCAGGATATGTGGAGGAAGAGATCACAGGTATTCCTACGTTTGAACCTTCATTTCATCTCCCTGCTATCTGGATCACGGAAAGTCAGCGTGAACGTGCAGAGAGCCTTGGTTACACAGTTGTTGATCCGCCATCGATCATTGCAACACATCTGACGGAGGTGATCCGGTCACATATTGCAGAGCTGCTTACCAGACAGGATGTGCAGAATCTTGTCAATAATCTGAAAGAGAGCAATCCGGTATTAGTGGACGAGCTGATTCCTAAAATGCTTGGACTTGGCGAGGTTCAGAAGGTATTACAGAATCTGCTGGATGAGGGAATTTCAATCCGGGATCTTCTGACAATTTTTGAAACGCTTGCCGATCATGCAGCAACAACAAGAGATACGGATGTATTGACGGAGTATGTACGTCAGAGTTTAAAGAGAGCGATTTCCAGCAAGTATTTCCCTGCAAATGAAACAACCAGTGTCATTACACTTGATCCGAAGGTTGAGCAGGAAATTATGGCTTCCGTAAAACAGACGGAGCAGGGTGCATATCTCACACTTGATCCGGAGACAACAAAAGCAATTATGAATTCTGTACAGAATGAAGTGACAAAACTTGAAAACATGGGTAAAACTCCAATTGTGATCACATCTCCGATTGTACGAATGTACTTTAAAAAATTAACGGAAGATTATTTTAAGGACTTGATCGTGGTTTCATATAATGAAATTGAGTCTAATGTAGAATTACAGTCAGTAGGGATAATCAGCAGGGACGGTGACAAGTGAAATGACCATAAATAAGTATCAGGGAAAAACGAAAGAAGAAGCAATTGAAAAAGCAAAACAGGAGCTTGGCGAAGGCGCGGTTGTGATGAATGTTAAGGAGATCAAACCGACAGGTATGTTTAAGGCCTGGAAAAGTTCCGTGTTTGAGGTTACAGCAGCAAAAGAAGAGAAAGATGATTTTGTAGATCCAAGACAGGTTGCCGATCTGGCGGCAAAAACAGTTAAAACATTAAATCTTGCAGCAGATGAGAAAATCAGTCCAAAAGAGTTCTCAAATGACAGAACACAGGATATCCTGTCAGGACGTCTTACAAGTGCACCGGAACTGCATGCACCAGAGCTGCATGCATCAGAGCTGCATGCAAAAGATGGATTGGAGAAAAGACTCGAAAATCTTTCTAATATACTGGAAAAACAGCTGTCTGTTGAGGAAAGCAGACAGAAGGAAGTAAAGGAAGAGGAAAAAGAACATCAGGTTGTGAACCCGGAGGGATTGCAGTTCATAAAAATGCTTTACAGAACGCTGCTGGAAAATGAGGTAAACGAAAAGTATGTCAACCAGATTTTAGACGAAGCAGAGAAAGTGATGCACAGTGGAAGCAGCGTGGATGTGATATTGTCAAATGTGTACCAGAAAATGATCTTAAAATTAGGACAGCCGGATACAATCTGTGTTACCGGTAAAAAACCGAGAATTATTTTCTTTGTTGGCCCGACAGGTGTGGGAAAGACAACAACGATTGCCAAGATTGCCTCTAAGTATAAACTTGAGATGGGGATGAAGATTGCGTTCCTGACAGCGGATACTTATCGTATTGCTGCTACGGAGCAGCTTCGGGTGTATGCCAATATCTTAGATGCACCGATGAGCATCATTTATTCTTCCGAGGAGATGAATGCCGCGATTGAAAGAGTCAGTGAATATGATCTCATTTTTGTAGATACGGCAGGTTTTTCCCACAAAAATGATGAGCAGTGCAATGATATGAAAAAAATGCTTGCGGGACTTGATGAAGCATATGAAAGAGAGGTATATCTGGTAGTCAGTGCGACAACTAAGTATAAAGATCTTCTGGAAATTGCTGACCGTTATAAAGAGATTGCCGATTACAAGCTGATATTTACCAAATTGGATGAAACTGAGGCTTATGGTAATATTTACAACATCAAGATGTATTCGGGAGCACCGCTTTCCTACATGACAAACGGACAGAATGTGCCGGATGATATAGAGGAATTTAATACACAAAAAATAGTAAAACAACTTCTGGGAGGCAGATAATGATATGGATCAGGCTCAAAATCTCAGAAATGTAATTAAAGTAAAAAATCAGAGCCGGAAACTGGATGCACGTGTGATTACCGTGACGAGTGGAAAAGGTGGAGTTGGAAAATCGAATGTTGCAGTGAATCTTGCTGTGCAGATTAGTAAATTAGGAAAGAAAGTACTGATTTTTGATGCTGATTTTGGACTTGCCAATGTTGAGGTTATGTTTGGAGCAGTTCCCCGTTATAATCTGGGAGATTTTCTGTTCCAGAGAAAGAGTATGACAGAAATCATAACAGAAGGTCCTATGGGGATTGGATTTATCTCAGGTGGAGCAGGGGTCTTATGTATGAACCAGCTGGCAGACGAACAGATCAGATATCTGATCCGTGGTTTATCTGAATTAGATCAGTATGCAGATGTGATCCTGATCGATACAGGAGCGGGGATATCAAATCAGGTTATGGAGTTTGTCATGGCGAGTCCGGAAGTTCTTGTTGTAACAACTCCTGAACCGAGTTCTTTGACCGATTCCTATTCATTGCTTAAAGCATTATATCATAACCCTTTATTTTCACGCGAACAGACAGATATCCGGATCGTATCAAACCGTGTGGTATCTAATGAAGAGGGACAGCAGGTATATGAAAAATTGAATTCTGTAGTAGAACAGTTTCTGGATGGTTCTGTGAATTATCTTGGGATGATTCCTCAGGATCACATGCTGGAACGTTCGGTAAGACAGCAGAAACCTGTTTCACTGAATGCACCGATGGCAAAGTCAGCAAGAGCATTTGAAACTATGGCAGCGAATCTGATTTTACAGGAACAGAAAATACCGGATAAACGGTTGGGAATTGCCAGAATGTTTTCAGATTTCTGGTGGCAGAAATACTAAGGAGGAATGGATATGAAGGTTTCAGACATTATACGTATAGGCGATAAGATTGATATCCGTGTTCTTCAGGAAGTTGAACAGGCAGAAAAAACGGATGTCACTGTTAAAACATATAAGAGTAAAGTACTTGATTTCCGTTCAAATGGGAATATGGAGATAGCAATGCCAATGGAGGCGGGTAAACTGGTATTATTACAGCTTGGTGTCCGCTATGAACTCGTGTTTTTCTCACGCGAGTCACTGTATCGAGCCGTTGGTCAGGTAAAAGAACGATATAAAAAAGACAATATATATATGCTTGAGATGGAATTGAAATCCCAGCCGGAAAAATTTCAACGGAGAGAATACTTCAGATTTCCGTGTCTGCTCGATTTTAAATATTATGAACTGACGGCTGAACAGGCTATGCTTGACAGTGTGGAGGCTATTTTTTCAGAAATCCGTGATGAACACTTTTATGAGAAAGAACGAAAAGGAAAAATCATGGATTTAAGTGGCGGAGGAATCCGTTTTACAACAGAACAGGAGCAGAAACCTGGTACGTGGATATTGGCAGAATTAAGGCTGAAGAGCCAGACAATGGATAATCAGTATTATATTGTTGCAAATGTGATAGAATCAGGTAAAATAGAATCAGCGGCGGAATATGGATTTATGTCGCGTGCAAAATTCAGTATCAAGAATGATCGTGTAAGGGAAGAAATTATTCGTTACATCTTCGAAGAAGAGAGAAGAATGCGTCAGCAAAATGGCAGTGAGAGGATAAAAAAATGAAAAAAAATATTCTTGTTGTTGATGACTCTGCACTCATGAGAAGGGTGATCTGTGATATTATTAATTCGGATGAAACATTTCAGGCAATCGATACCTGCAGAGACGGTCTGGATGCACTTGAAAAATTAAGAGCAAAAAGATATGACGGTGTGGTATTGGATGTTAATATGCCGCGGATGGATGGACTTGCTTTATTAGAGCAGCTTCAAAAAGAAAAAATCCGTGCTACGGTCATCATGGTCAGTACTACGACTACAAAGGATGCCGAAGTTACCATGCTTGCCATGGAACGGGGGGCAGTTGATTTTGTGCCGAAGCCGACGAATGTGATCGAGGCAAAAGGTGAAGCATTTAAGGGTAAGCTTCTTGGAGTGCTGAATGCAGTTTTAAAAACACAGAAGATGGCTTTGGGCAGCAAATCGGCTGCAACACCGGAAAAAGTAGTCTTGCGCAGAAACACAGAGCCGGTTCGAAGCAGAAATAAATTAGTTGCATTGGCATGTTCGACGGGAGGTCCGAAAGCTCTTCAGAGTGTGATTCCATATCTTCCTAAAAATCTGGATGCACCAATGGTTTTAGTGCAGCATATGCCTGCAGGATTTACAAAATCCATGGCAGACAGACTTAACGAAGTCAGTGACATACATGTCAAAGAGGCGGAAGATGGAGATATCCTCAAAAAGGGAACGATATATATTGCTCCCGGCGGAAAGCATATGGAAATAAAGAAAAGTCCTGACGGAAGCCATAAAATCAGACTCAATGATGAATTGCCTCCTATCGGCGGATTAAAACCGTGTGCAGACATTACTTATGATTCGTTGCGAACCTGTGGATATGATCAGATAGTGTGTGTTGTACTGACCGGTATGGGAGCAGATGGTACCAAGGGAATAAAATCCTTAGCAAAGAGTAAGCCGGTATATGTGATATCGCAGAATGCCGAGACTTGTGTGGTATACGGAATGCCTAAGTCGATTGCTGAAACCGGACTGGTAAATGAAGTGGTTCCTCTTACACAGGTTGCTCAAACAATAACAAAGAATGTGGGGGTACAGTAATATGGATGTAAGCCAATATCTTGAGATTTTTATTGATGAAACAGAAGAACATCTGCAGACTTTAAGTGACTGCATTATGGAACTTGAAAAAGAACCGGAAAATATGGATACTATAAATGAAATTTTCCGTGCAGCCCATTCCTTAAAGGGTATGGCAGGTACCATGGGATTTAAGCGCATGCAGCGACTGACCCATGATATGGAAAATGTTTTTCAGGAAGTCAGAAGTGATAAAGTTAAAGTTAACAGTAATATGATCGATCTTCTTTTTAAATGCTTAGATGCCATTGAAAGCTATCTGAATAATGTAAAAGCAAGTTCTGACGAGGGAACAGAAGATAATGAACTGATCATCAAAGAATTGAATGATTTTATCGCCGGTGAAGAGAATGCTGAGAAAAAAGCAGAAGAAGCTGCTCCGGCACCAAAAGAAGAAAATACAGATGAAGCAGCTAAGAATGGTGAAAAGAAGTATTTTGAATTTGAACTGAACGAGACAGACCGTACAAAGTTAAAAGAGGCTGAGAATAATGGTTTACATATTTATGGAATGACCGTATATATTCAGAAAGAATGTCTCTTAAAGGCAGCACGTGCGTTTTTGGTGTTTAAGGCTGTAGAAGAGTTTGGACAGATTCTTGTATACAACCCGACATCTCAGGAAATTGAGGACGAGCATTTTGAAAATGATTTCAGTTTCTTTATCGCATCCGAGGAAGCATTCGATAAAATTTTACAGGCAGCACAGTCTGTATCTGAAATTGAAAAAGTAGTCGGCGAAGAAGTAAAATGTGACGTGCTTGCAGAAAAACAGGCACAGGCAGAAAAGGCTGCAGCAGAAGAGGCAGCAAAGAATGAGACACCGGTTCAGGCAGAGACAGCACCGGCTCCGGAAGTAAAAGCAGCACCGGCGAAGGCTCCGGCAGCACAGAATAATAAAAAACAGACTGTTGCAAAACCAGTTACAAACAGAACGGTACGTGTTGATATTGAAAAACTGGATGCATTAATGAACCAGGTATCAGAGCTTATTATTGCAAAGAACAGTCTTGTTGCGATTGGCTCCACAGAGTCCGGTGATTTCCAGAATCAGACTTATCATGAGCAGATTGAATATCTTGAGCGTATCACAACCAATCTTCATGAGTCGGTTATGAAAGTTCGAATGGTTCCAATCGAGAGCGTTGTAAATAAATTCCCTCGAATGATCCGTGACCTGTCAAGAAAGCTGGACAAAAAGATGGAGCTTTACATGACTGGTGAGGATACAGAGCTTGACCGTACGGTTGTTGACCAGATCGGTGATCCTCTGCAGCACTTACTGCGTAACTCTGCTGACCATGGTCTTGAGGATAACGAAACACGTATTGCTCTCGGTAAACCGGAAGTGGGAAGCATTTTCTTAAATGCATTCCAGGAAGGCAATAATGTCATCATCCAGGTCGGAGATGACGGTGCCGGTATTGATGTGGCTGCAGTACGTGATAAAGCAATCGAGAGAGGCATTATTACAGAAGAACAGGCTGAGAGCATGAGCCAGAAAGATATTATCAATATCCTGTTCCTTCCAAGTTTCTCAATGTCCAAAAAAATTACCGATATCTCAGGACGAGGTGTTGGACTTGATGTAGTAAAATCCAACATTGAAGCATTAGGTGGTGATGTTGAAGTTAAGACAGCAATGGGTGAGGGTACAACTTTTACAGTACGTCTGCCGCTTACTCTTGCAATTATCCAGGCTCTGATGGTAGAGGTAAGAGATGAAAAATATGCGATCGCACTTGGTTCCATCTCCAATATTGAGGATATTCCGGTTAAGGATATCAAGTATGTGGAGGCACAGGAAGTAATTCATCTGCGTGGCAAGGTTATCCCATTAGTACGGCTCGATAAAGTGCTTGATCTTGAGCCAAGGGAAGAACCGGAAAGCCTGACCGTTGTTATTGTAACGAAAGGTGACAGCATGGCGGGTCTTGTAGTTGATAACCTGATCGGACAGCAGGAAATCGTAATCAAGTCACTTGGAAAATACATTGACAATAACAAGCTGATCAGTGGTGCAACCATCCTCGGAGATGGCGAAGTTGCATTGATCTTAGATGTGAATACGTTAATGTAATGGAGGGTACTTAGCATGGCAAATAATAATCTTGAAACAACGGAAAAAGAATCCAAACAATATATCGTTGTCATGGTGGGCAGTGAACAGTATGGAATTGATATCAGCTATATTGATAACATTGTCCGCATGCAGAAAATTACAAGAGTTCCGAAAGTACAGACATATTTTAAAGGTGTGATCAATCTTCGTGGTGAGGTTGTTCCGGTTATGAGTGTACGCAAAAAAATGGGACTTGAAGATGATGTGCTGACAAATGCAAGCAGAATCATTATCTTAAAATTAGAGGAAAATGCTTCTTTAGGTGTCATCGTAGATGAAGTAAGAGAAGTTGTAAATTTAAGTGAAGATGAAATTGATAAAGTTTCTAACAAAGGAAGATTTATCAATGGAATCGGAAAGCATGGAGATCAGCTGATTTCCCTGCTTGAGATCAATGCACTTGTAGAGGAAAATAATTAATGAAAAGGTGGGGTTTTATGAAACATAAAATCCCACCGGATCTTTATCTGATGTGCAAAATGAGAGGAGAATCAGCAATTCATGGGAAATTTAACGTTGGAAGACGTAAATAATATGTATCTCGATGTCTTAAAAGAGATTGGTAATATCGGTGCAGGAAATGCAACTACCGCAATTGCAAATATGCTTGGCATGAAAATCGACATGAATGTCCCGAACGTAAAACTGATGGAAGTTTCAAAATTAGGAACGGCTGTCGGAGCGGAGGATGAAACAATTGTTGGCATTTTCTTAGAGGTGCTGAATGACATCGAAGGTAGTATGATGTTTCTGGTAGATATTCCATCGGCACGTTATCTTGTTAACAAACTGATGATGGAAGATGTGCCGGCAGATAAACCATTTGATGAAATGGAATTATCTGCGTTAAAAGAAATAGGAAATATTATTGCAGGTTCTTATCTGTCAGCCCTTTCTTCTATGACGAATCTTGTGATTTCTCCGTCTGTTCCTTATATTGCCGTAGATATGGCAGCTTCTATCTTAAGTGTGCCGGCCATTGAGTTTGGACAGTTTGGTGATAATGCACTGTTGATTCAGACTGAGATCTGTGCGGACGTGGCAATCAATGGATATTTTATATTGATGCCAGAGCAGGGGTCCTATGAAAAGATATTAACGTCACTTGGAATCTCACTGTAAGGAGAAGGATATATGAGCGAAGTAATAAAAGTGGGCATGGCAGATTTGAATATATGTAAAGCCCCTGATGTTATTACAACTTTGGGATTGGGCTCGTGCATTGGACTGGTATTTTATGATCCGGTATCAAAAGTTGGGGGAATGGTTCATTATATGCTCCCGGACAGTACAAAAGTCAGAAATAACAGCAATATCGCAAAGTTTGCAGATACAGGGATTGATGAATTATTACGCCGTGTAATTGCGGCAGGAGCAAATAAGGGCAGATTGATCGCTAAAATTGCCGGCGGTGCAAAAATGTTTGAAGTGAGTGGTTTGTCAGATGTTGGTAATATTGGTGCGCGAAATGCAGAGGCGGCAAAAGCAAAATTAAAGCAGCTTGGAATCAGGCTTGTTGCAGAAGATACAGGACTTAATTATGGTCGTACTGTTGAACTTCATTGTGATACAGGCGAGTTTTATATCAAATCAGTAGGCAAACCTTTAAAGATTATCTGATAGAAAGGCATGGATGCATTATGAAAACAAAGCCGATACCAGCTATCGTTATGCTTGTGGCAGGACTGGTTGCCTGTATTGCGGGAATGGCGGGACATATGGAAACCGGCAGATTTGTAAAAATGCTGCTGGTTGTCTTAATTGTGTTTTATATTATTGGCGGGATTGTAAAACTGTTGATTGATAAAAATTTTAAGGATATGGAAGAGGAAACCACGGATGGTGAAGAAACTCCGGCAGAGTCAGAAGATCAGGCAGAACCGGAGCAGGAAAGCGATGAACAGGATGACGAATAACTGAAACGTGGGGGCTTCATATGAAAACGGTAGAAAAAGAAAAGCTCTGGGAGGAATATCGGAAAAATCCTTCCGCGGAGCTGCGGGAGAAAATTATTATCGAGTATGCTCCACTGGTGCGGGTTGTGGCAGGACGGCTTAGCATGTATCTCGGATATAACGTAGAGTATGAAGATCTGGTTAGCTATGGTATATTTGGACTGATAGACGCAATAGATAAATTTGATCGTGGAAAAGATGTAAAGTTCGAGACGTATGCAAGTTTAAGAATACGTGGATCCATATTGGATCAGATAAGAAAAATGGATTGGATTCCACGGACGGTGCGGCAGAAACGCAAGAAGATCGAGGAAGCGATCAAGCAGATCGAAACTAAGACAGGGCAAAATGCTTCGGATGAAGAAATAGCAAAAGAATTAGGAATCGGTGAGGAAGAATTAAATGACTGGCAGACGCAGTTAAATGTCACAAATGTTATCTCACTGAATGAATTTGTGGAGCAGGGCGGAGAACCTGTGATGGATGCAAAAAATAATTCACATTTCATCCAACCCGAGGAGTCTGTTCAGGAAGAAGAACTGAAAAAAGTTCTGATGGAGTCACTGGAGCTTTTGACAGAAAAAGAGAAAAAAGTTATTTTATTATATTATTATGAGGATCTGACGTTAAAGGAAATAAGCAGCATCCTTGAAGTCTCGGAATCGAGGGTTTCGCAGCTTCATACCAAGGCATTGTTAAAAATGCGTAAAAAGATGGGAAACTATATGGGAATACTGATTGACTGACAGAAGAGTCCGGAGGTGATATGTTATGTCGATAAGACCAGTTGATTTGAGTGGAATGATACAACGAACGCAGGACATTGGCAACATTAAGCATGCGGAGGACAGCAGACCGATCGTAGATCAGTATAACATTGAGGTAAGGCAGGAAAAACAGGAATCTGATTTGTCCCACAAAGTACAGGACCCGGAACAGAAGGATAATCAGGAATTTCGATATGATGCCCGGGAAAAAGGAAATAACAGTTATAACGGTAGTGGGAAAAAGAAAAAAAAGCATGGTCAGTCAGAAGAGGATGAAGGAAGTGTTCATGTTAAGGAACGCAGGACCAGCTTTGATGTCAAAATATAACGAAAGGCGTAATAGTTGATATGACGGGAATAGTATTTTTTTTGCTTCTGACGGGGGTTGTTTTTATGGTTGGAAGTTTTTTTATCACGGAACGCTTATCTCCATCCGAATTAAATAAGATTGCAGAGTTAAGTAAGGACGAATTGGGCAGAATCATTGACGGTGCTCTGTCAGATGCCAGCAGTAAAGTAGAGGAGGCAATTCAGACACAGATCGATGCTTCTTCGGAACAAGTGGAGCGTGCACTGGAAAAAGAAACAAATGAAAAGATCATGGCCATCAGTGAATATTCAGATACAGTCATGGAAAACATGAATAAAACCCATAATGAGATCATGTTTCTTTATAATATGCTGAATGACAAACATGCAGAGCTGACAGGTCTTGCTACTGATCTGCAGAAGATCGCAGCAAATGTCAAGAGTATACAGGATGGGTTGTCAAAGAAAAAAGCACCGGAGCCAGTTCCTGTGGCGAAGCCTGAGTCCGTAGAAGAAAAAGTGGAAACAAAAGAACAGAAAATCCCAGTCGTAAAAAAGAAAGAAAATCCTGATACAGAGGAAAACCACACGGGTAAGATTCTTGAAATGCGCAAAAAGGGAATGCAGAGTGTTGAGATTGCAAAAGCACTAGGAGTAGGACTCGGAGAGGTTAATCTTGTACTTGGACTTTATAAAGGGGATACAGATTCGTGAAGCTAAAATATTATTTAAGAGGACTTGGTATAGGTATCATTGTCACAACAATTATTCTTGTAAGCTGCTTTTCAATGCAGAAACCTAAAATGACAGATGCACAGATCATTGAAAAGGCATCCCAGCTTGGTATGATCATGCCGGAACAGGACAGTGTAGTCGCTGCAGAGACAGAAACCACAGAACCGGAAGAAACACAGCAGAAAAATGAACAGCAGGTGGCAGCAGAAGAAGCACAGCAGGAGACAGAACAGCAGACAGAAGTGCCAAAAGAGCAGGCAACAGAAGAAACACAGCAGGATGCGCCGTCAGAAGATACAGAGAATGCAGAAAGTGAAGAACCAGCACAGCAGGAACCGTTTACGCTTGTTGTAAACCGTGGAGATGTATGCAGAACAATGTGTGAGAATCTTGCTGCCAATGGTGTGATCGATGATTCGGAAGGGTTACGCAAATATTTGAGTGAAGTTGGTTATGCTTCCTTTATCAGTGCTGGAACCTACCAGATTCCGTATCACGCATCTTATGAAGAAATTACAAATATTTTAAAAGCCGGACCGATGGAACAGCAGCAATAAAATAGAATAAAATAAAAAATACGCTCCAATCAGAAAAAAGTACTTGATTCTGGTTGGGGCGTATGTTATAATTTGCAAGGTTATGACGGAATAAAAAAGAATATTCCAAACAAACACATGTGTGGACTGACAGGCTGGTGCCAGATGGTCGTCTGAAAGAATGAAACACATGGAAGCAACTTATAAAAAGCCTGACGCACAGCTTTTTATAACAACAAAAACCAGGAGGTAGAAACATGAGCGTTATTTCAATGAAACAGTTATTAGAGGCAGGTGTTCACTTTGGACATCAGACAAGAAGATGGAACCCTAAAATGGCTCCATACATCTACACAGAGAGAAACGGAATCTATATCATTGATTTACAGAAATCCGTTGGTAAAGTAGATGAGGCTTACAAAGCAGTATCTGATATCGCAGCAGCAGGTGGCACAATTCTTTTCGTAGGAACAAAGAAGCAGGCTCAGGATGCAATCAAGACTGAGGCAGAGCGTTGCGGAATGTTCTATGTAAATGAGAGATGGTTAGGTGGTATGCTGACCAACTTCAGAACTATCCAGAGCCGTATTGCAAGATTAAAAGAGATCGAGACAATGGCAACAGATGGTACTTTCGAAGTATTACCAAAGAAAGAAGTTATCGCACTGAAAAAAGAGTGGGAGAAATTAGAGAAAAACCTTGGTGGTATCAAGGAAATGAAAAAGATCCCGGATGCAATCTTCGTTGTAGATCCTAAGAAAGAAAGAATCTGTATCCAGGAAGCTCATACATTAGGAATCAAATTAATTGGTATCGCTGATACAAACTGTGATCCGGAAGAGTTAGATTATGTAATTCCGGGTAATGATGATGCTATCAGAGCCGTTAAATTAATCGTATCTAAGATGGCAGATGCTGTTATCGAGGCTAATCAGGGTGCAGAGATGACTGCAGAAGAAGCAGAGTCTGCAGCAGCTGACGAAGCAGTAGAGGAAGCATAAGAACAAATTAATTTTGGAGGATTGAAAAATGGCTATTACAGCAGCTATGGTAAAAGAACTGCGTGAGATGACTGGCGCAGGTATGATGGATTGTAAAAAAGCATTAAACGAGACTAACGGAAATATGGACGAGGCTGTTGAGTTCTTAAGAAAGAACGGACAGGCTAAGGCTGAGAAGAAAGCAAGCAGAATCGCAGCAGAGGGTCTTTGCACCGTTGTTGTAAAAGATGATACAACAGCAGCAGTTGTTGAAGTTAACTCTGAGACTGATTTCGTTGCTAAGAATGAGACATTCCAGAATTTCGTAAAAGCAGTAGCAACTCAGGCTGTAAACTCTGATGCAAAAGATATGGATGCATTTATGGCAGAGGCATGGAACGAGGATGCTTCTAAGACTGTTAACGATGCATTAGTAGAGAAAGTAGCTGTAATCGGAGAGAACTTAAAGATCCGTAGATTTGAGAAAGTTGTTGCTGAGCATGGCTGCGTAGTTTCTTATGTACATGGCGGCGGAAGAATCGGTGTTATCGTAGACGCTGATACTGATGTTGTTAATGATGCTGTAAAAGAGGCTATGGTTAACATTGCAATGCAGATCGCAGCTTTAAATCCAAAATACGTTTCCAGAGACGAAGTAAGTGCTGATTATATCGCACATGAGAAAGAGATTCTTTTAGCTCAGATCATGAACGATCCGAAAGAGTCTCAGAAACCGGAGAAAGTTATCAACGGTATGATCGAAGGACGTATCAGCAAAGAGTTAAAAGAAGTATGCTTAGTAGATCAGGTATACGTAAAAGCTGAGGATGGAAAACAGACCGTTGCTAAATACCTTGAAGAGGTTTCTAAAGCAGCTGGATGTACTGTAAAAGTTAAGAGATTTGTTCGTTTTGAGACTGGTGAAGGTCTTGAGAAGAAACAGGAAGATTTTGCAGCAGAAGTTGCAGCTCAGATGAATGCTTAATTTGATATTGTGCTAAGTTCCTGAACATATTGATAACCCTTATGAATGATGCAGACATCATTTATAAGGGTTATTTTTGACTCTAAATATTGATCTTCCGCTGGAAAGTTCCTGGTGTCATTCCATATTTCTTTTTAAATTCCCGATGAAAATAGGATAAATTATTAAATCCACAGGAGAGAGAGACCTCAAGAGAGGATTCCGCACCCTGTTCGAATAGCTCTGCTGCTTTTTCCAGTCGGATATTCCGTACATACTCCATGGCAGATTCTCCCATATATTTTTTGAAAAAACGCATGAAATGGTATTCGCTGAAACAGCAGATGGATGCGAGATCGGCGATTGATAAAGGCTCAGCATAATGCTGTTCAATGAATTCTAACACGGCTTTCAGTTTGCTGGTGTGTTCATTGGAAAGCTGGGAAAATGCAGAATCTTCCTGACAGAAAGGAAGCAGCAGAGCGATCAGTTCTAAAAGGAGAGACTTGATCTTCAGTTCATAACCAATGGATTTACTATGATAAAGCTGACTAAGCCTTTGAAAAATCGACAGGGCGTCTCCATAGATGGGATGTTCTTTTTTTATGATATAAGGAGGAATTAATTTTTGCATTGCAAGCGGCGCGAGATATTTGACTGCACAGATATCCGCGTTTCCCATGCCAAGATAATTCATATGAAAAACATATGTTTCGGAAGTCATTACCGGATCTGTGTCAGCGTGGATAGAATGAAGGACTAAAGGTGGTACAAATATAAGATCTCCCACATCTGCAGAATAGGGACAAAGCTGTATCTGATAGGTACAGCCTCCGTTTGTAATCATTGTAAACTCAGCCTCATCGTGCCAGTGCGCAGTGACTGCCGGACAGGTGGCAGACAGGTTTGTGACATAGCATTGCAGAGGAAAGAGCTGTTCACCGTGTTTTGCTTTTTCTTTTTGGTCTAAAGATAAACTGATTGCCATAAAAACTCCATTCTGCCGGTGCAGATTTTGGTCTGTATATGCGAATCTGCTGCCAGCTTTTTTACTACCTGAAAATACACAATATATCCAAGCATGAGTTGCCTCGTGTAGGGT